>JAJDHY010000099.1 GCA_030266385.1 Desulfovibrio sp. OttesenSCG-928-I05 | reverse complement strand
GTATGGAGGCGTTCGCTGTTGGCGAGGCTTTGAACCGTACGGGTAAAGAGAATAAGAAGAGAAAGCTTCCGGTTTTCAAGGACTGATCCTTGAAACCCCGGAGGCTTTCTCTCTTGGTTTTTTGCCTTTCAGAGGGAACGTCGTAACGTCAATCCACTCCAGGGCCTGTTCACACTATGAGCAATTTTGTTCTCTGCCAAGGAAGCCAGCCTTTGAGCCGAAGGAGTGTACTCTTACTGTACATGACTGAGGAGCAAAGGCTGGCTGACGCAGGCAGAGGGCAAAAGGGCCATAGTGTGTACAGGCCCTAGCGGAAGCGTTCGGCAAGCTCCATGCCCAGCAGGCGTTTGCCGGTCTTCGCGTCAAAGGCGCGGCAGCAACCGGGGGAAACTTCATCAATCAGCAGGGGCTGGCCGTTTTCGTCCAGACCCCATTCGATTTTGATATCCCAGAGATCAAGGCCGCGTGCGGTGAACATGGCGCGGATGGCTTCCATGACGGCGGCGTTGTCCCGCAACAGGGTTTCCATGACGGCGGGGTCGACAATGCCAAGCGCGGCAAGGGCGGAAGGCACAATAAGGGGGTCTCCGGCCGCGTCGTCTTTCAGGGTGATTTCAAAGACGGTGACAGGCAGACGCATGCCGTCCGCAATGCCGGGAACCATCTTGTAACGGCGCAGGAAACTGCCGGTTCCCACCCAGCGGGCCACCCATTCCAGACCGGGGGTGAACAGCTTCGCCTTGAGCACGTCCATGGAGAGTGACGGCAGATCATAGGCGATCATATGGGTGCGGGCGATATTCCTGGCCGCGATTTCCTTGAAGATAGCCGAGGTCATGAGCAGGCAGGCTTCGCCCTGACCGGGAACGGTTTCTTCGGCCAGATTGTTCCCGCCCGGATCGATTTCTCCGGCGTCGTTCTTGGTGACCCTGTCGGTGAACACCAGATGGAGGGATTGCGCGTCACGTTCAAAAACATCTTTTGTTTTGCCGCGATATACCAGCTTCATATGATTACCTCTTTTTGCTTGTCAGGCTAGTGCGGCTGCACAGCCTGCTATCCTTGTTACCCGTTTATTTATGGAAAAAGGCGCTTTCTGCCGTTTATCCTGAACATCCCGCATGCTGCCGCATGGTCAGGCGCGGCGAGGGCAGGACCCGCAGCGCGGCGGGGCAACGCACGATGCTCCCTCCCCGCGAACCCTGTGGCGGAGTCGGGGGAGGGATGCCCCCTGTGGGTCGGGGTGTCGTACGCATTGCTATTTCGTTGAAAACGCGTTGGTCACGAAGGCCGTCATAAGAGGCATGGTGAAGCGCGGGTCATAGCGTTTTTTGTCCGCCGCCAGTTCGCGGGCCGCATCCACGGGGCTTTTGGCCGGGGCGTAGGCGCGGGTCTGGATCATGGCGGAAAAGGAATCGGCCACGGCGGCCAGACGGCCGAGACGGCTGATGTTTTCCCCGGACAGTTTTTGCGGGTAGCCGGAACCGTCAAGCCGTTCATGGTGTTCAAGAACGACTTGCTTGACCTCGTCAAACACAAGCTCCAGCTTCATGGCCAGCTTGGCCCCGACGACCGCGTGCGGGGGAATTTTATCCCGCTCGTCGGGTTTGAGGGGCGTGGTCTTGGAAGTAATGAAGGCCGGAACTTTGCTCATGCCCGCGTCGTGCAGAAGCATGCCCAGAGCCACCCGGTCGAATTCGCGGCGGCGCAGGTCTTCCCCCTGGGTCTGATCCAGCAGCCAGAGCCCGGTGGTGAAACAGTTGCAACTGTGCTGGATGAGTGAATATTCCCCGGTATGCAGGCGGCGCATGAAAAGTTTCAGGCGGTGCCGGTCGGCCCAGAGATATTCCGTCGCCACCATGACGTCGGTGAAGAGCAGATCGAAAACCGGCCGCACCGGCTGTTCGAGAAAGGCTTCCAACCGCATGGCAAGGGCGCGGAGCGTGATGTCCGCGACTTCGCCTTCCTTGAGGTTCTGGTCCACAAGCACCAGATCGAGCTGTTTGACGATATGCTGCGAATAAATGGGGTGATCTTCACGCGAAACAAAAAGATCCCCCGTATGGCAGAGCTCGTGAATTTCCTCCACTTGCTCGTTGCTCAGGCGGGAACCCTTGCGGCTGTATACCTGCACCTGCCCCAGATCCTCGTTCAGCCGGAAAAGATCCAGCGGGGGACGGAACTTGGGGAAGCTGGAAAGGATCGCTTCGCTGATCTGATAGTATTCCTCGGAAATACTTCCGGGAACGGCTTGCTTGGGACTGGCCACGTTATTTGTTTACCACCTTGATGACGTTGGTGCCTATGGTTTCCAGCGGGTCTTGCTGCGACTGGCCGGAACGTTTTTGCCCGGCGGTAATAATCACCGATGCGCCGCGCTGGAAGAGATGGCTTGTATCAATGAACTTCTCGGCGGATTCCAGGTGGCCTGTGTGGTCCAGTTCGATACGGCACGGCTGCACCCCCCAGCTGAAGTTCAGGGTGTGGAGCGTCGGTTCGAAGGGGGATACCGCATACAGCGGCTGGGCGGGACGGTGCGCCGCCACGGTCCGGGCGGAATCGCCGGAAACCGAATAGGCCACAATGGCGTCCGCATGGATGGCGTCGGCCAGAAGGCAGGCGGAATTGGCCAGAAAGCCTGTGACCGTAACGCCCGTCTGCACGGTGGTGACCTGCTTTTTCTTCTGGTCTTCGAGCAGTTTTTCGGCCTGGGTCGCTATTTCAGCCATGAAACGCACCGCTTCGGCGGGGAAGTTCCCCATGGCGGTTTCTTCGGAAAGCATGACGCAATCCGCCCCGTCCAGTACCGCGTTGGCCACGTCCGTGGTTTCCGCGCGGGTGGGGGAGGGGTTGTTCACCATGGAAAGCAGCATCTGCGTGGCCACAATAACGGGTTTCGCCGCTTTATTACAGGCGGAGATGATGCGTTTCTGCATGGCGGGCAGGGCGGGCAGGGGGCATTCGATGCCAAGGTCCCCGCGCGCGACCATGATGATATCAACGACTTCCAGAATGGATTCAAGGTTGTTGACGGCGTTGCGGCGTTCCAGCTTGGCGACCACGGGAATATCTTTTCCGGCCGCGCGGATGATTTCCTTGGCGTCCAGAATATCCTGAGCCGTCTGCACGAAAGACAGCGCCACCGCGTCAATGCCCAGATCAAGGGCGTCGCGCAGGTTCTTTTTGTCCTTGTCGGTCAACGCGGGTACGGGAATGGATTTATCCGGCAGCGCGAGGCCCTTGCGGGATGTGACCAGCCCGGCGTTACCGGCCTGAACCACAAAAAGTTCATCGCCCATCTTACGGGTTACCCGGAACTGGAGCGTGCCGTCGGCCAGCACCAGCCGGTCGCCGATCTCAAGGGTTTTCAGAATGGAAGGATGGTCAAAGGGCAGGTACGGCAGTTCCGTGCCTTCCGGTTTCACGGGGCCGAGCAGGGCTTCATCGCCTTTGGCAAAGGTGATGCTGTCCACATCCAGCGTGCCGATGCGGATTTTCGGCCCGGCCAGATCTTGCATGATGGTGATGGGAAAACCTTTTTCAGCTTCTATCGTGCGGATATTCTTTATGATTTCAACAAAGCTGCTGGCATCCCCGTGGGAAAAGTTCAGACGGAAAATACGCACGCCGGCTTCAACAAGCTTGGCGAGCATTTCCGGGGAATCCGAGGCGGGGCCTACAGTTGCGATAATTTTTGTTTTGGCAGCCATGGTAACTCCTGAAGGCTATGGCGACATTCCCGTTTTCCGGGAACGGTCATTGTTTAAGGACTCTATGCAATACTTTTGGGCGAATACTTACCTCTTTTTCCTCATTTGTAAATCGTCTTTCGTCAGTTTCCAGCCCTGCGGGCGGATTCCTTACATCGTCTGAAAAATGCGACACGGTTCTATTTCCCGTTTGAACGGAACATATCGTGACCGGGCCTTGACAGGGGTATGGTTTTGGAGAATAAGTGGTAAAAAGTGGTAAATAGTGGTTTCCCGGGGCAACCTGGGGGAAGCTGTGGTGAAAGGACGAAGTATGGTGTTTCGCGGTCGCATAGGGCGTACCCTTGATGCCAAAGGGCGCATCATGCTGCCTCCCGATTTCCGGGAGATCCTTCTCGCGCGGGCAACGGACGGGCGGCTCGCCCTGACGACCTACGATGGTTGCATCGTCGGTTTCCCCTGGCCGGATTGGGAAGAATTTGAAGCGACCATCAACAGCATCAAAAACCCTTCACGCAGTGTGCGCGACTTTCGCCGTCTCGTTGTCGGCGGGGCGGAAGTTATGAGCGCGGACGGGCAGGGGCGTATCCGTCTTTCCCGCGAGCAGCTCGCCTATGCCGGAATAGAAAAGGAAGCGGTGCTCATGGGGCAGGGACCGCGCTTTGAAATATGGGATGCCGCGCGCCTCGCGCCGGTACTTTCCCGCAGTTTTGACGACGTGGCCCTGTCCATGGAAGGAAGCGGCCTTGATTTCGCCTTCTGATAAAAACGGACCGGACTGCCCGGAGCAGGTGAGCGGGCAGGCCTACGCGCATGAACGGCATGTGCCGGTTCTGCTGCGCGAAGTCCTGGAATGTCTCGCGCCCAAGGCCGGGGGCCTGTATCTGGATGGTACCCTCGGGCTGGCCGGGCACGCGCAGGCCGTGCTTGATGCGGCGCCGGGGGCCAGGCTGCTGGGGCTGGACCGCGACGAGGAAGCGCTGGAACTTGCCGCCGCGCGCCTTGCTCCTTATGGGGACAGGGCGCGTCTTGCGCATGGCCGTTTTTCGGATTTTGAAGACCGTCTGGATGAAATCTACGGCACGAGCGCCATGCTGGATGGCGCGCTCGTGGATATCGGCGTTTCTTCCTTGCAGATAGACAGCCCGGAACGCGGATTCAGTTTCATGCACGACGGGCCGCTGGATATGCGTATGGATCCCGGCTGCGGTGCGGCCCCGGCCTCACGGCTGGTGAATCAGGCGTCCTTTGACGTGCTGAAAGATCTGCTGGAAGAATTGGGGGAAGAACCCCAGGCGGGCAGAATCGCCCGGGCCGTCATCAAGGCGCGGGAGCGGGAACCCATTACCGGCACAGCCCAGTTGGCGGCCATTGTGGAAGCGGCCTATCCGCCCAAGTGGCGGGCGACATCCAGAAATCATCCGGCAACCCGCACGTTTCAGGCGCTCCGGCTGGCTGTGAATGACGAACTGGGCGAACTGAAAAGTTTTCTGACCCGCATTGTGCCGCGCCTTGCCGTGGGCGGCAGGCTGGCGGTTATCAGTTTCCATTCACTGGAAGACCGGGTGGTGAAAAATTTTCTCCGGGCGGAAGCGACGGAATGCATCTGCCCGCCCCATATCCCTCTGTGCGTCTGCGGTCACAAGGCGACGCTGCGGGTGCTGACGAAAAAGCCCCTGTGCGCGAGCGCGGAAGAAGTCCGGGCAAACCCCCGCGCCGGAAGCGCGAAGCTGCGCGCGGCGGAAAAGCTGGACCAGGGGAACGGCAATGGCTGATATCAGCGGCCTGATCGGCGTCAAACCCGGCAAGGGGCCGGGCAAAGGACCGGGCAAAGGCGGTGAGGGAGAAGGAGGCGGCCTTGTGCTGGCTCTTGTCATTTCCGTCGCCAGCTGCGTGATGTTCGGCCTCGCCCTTGTGTGGGTGACCAACGCCCGAATGGAGATGGGCTATTCCGTGGTGGAGCGGCGCAAGGAAGTGGAAAGCCGCGAAGCTTACCGGGCCAAACTTGATGTGGAAAAAGAGCGCCTGCTGGCCCCCCATATCCTGGACAAAAAGGCGAGGGAAATGGGGCTGCGCGATGCGAAGCCGGGTCAGATCCGGCGCATGAGTGAACCGGCCCGCTGACCGGCGCAAACTGGATTGAGAACAGGATACTGCTGTGGCATTACTGCGCGACAAAAGCGGAAAAATTCGCCCCGGACGGTCAAAACCCGTCGCCCGGGTCACGCGCCGTCCGGAAAAGAAGGAGCGGGAGCAAGCCGCCTCCACGTTTT
>JAJDHY010000098.1 GCA_030266385.1 Desulfovibrio sp. OttesenSCG-928-I05 | reverse complement strand
AAACTCCTGCGATGGCTTGATCTGAATTTTGAACGTGTTATCGGCGGCATTTCTCTGGGAATTGTCGTGGTGCTTATTTTTATCGGTGTGGTGATCCGGGTGGTCTTCAATGCGGGCTTGCCCTGGCAGGAGGAGCTTTCCCGGGTGCTGTTCGTGTTTTCCCTGTACCTCGGGGCCAGTTACGGGGTGCGCTGTAACGACCATATCCGGGTGACCATTGTCCGGGATCTGTTGCCGGAAGGCGGCAAGCGGGTGCTGGGTATTATTACGGATATCATGTGGATCGGTTTTAACATCGCGGTGATCTGGTACTGTTGTGTGAGTCTGGTGAAGATGAGCGCGTTCCCGGCCCTTTCCGCGTATCTGGCCATGGATACGCGTATTCCGTTCGCCATAATTCCGGTTTTGACCGGATTGCAGACCATACGGCTGTTCCAGGCTTTTTACATGAACTATATCCGCAAAACGCCGCTTGCGCCGGACGCGGGCGGGCCGGTGGTTTTGTCCGGCGACATGCCGGATGACATTCCCGATCTTTCGGGCCTTGAACCCGGCGGTGAAAACGGCAAGGGGGGCACGTCATGTATCTAGCCCTGACCCTTATCGTGCTCCTGTTGATGGGCATGCCCATTTATATCGCCATGGGTCTGACCACGCTGATTTTCATGTACATCGATCCGGGCATGGACCCGACCCTGCTGGTCAAGACCATGTACGCGGGCGCGGACCAGTATCCGCTTATCGCGGTGACGGGTTTTATTTTGGTGGGGAACCTTTTTGAAAAGGCGGGCATCACGCAGGAGGTGGTGGCCCTGGCGAGAGCGTTCATGGGACGCAGCAAATCGGGACTGGCGGTCATTACCATTCTCAGCTGCGCCATTTTCGCGGCGGTTTCCGGGTCGGGACCGGCCACTGTGGCGACCATCGGCGGTTTGATGATCCCGGCCATGCTGCGGGCGGGATATCCTGCGAACTATGCGGGCGCGGTCGCTGCCAGCGGCGGGGCGCTCGGGGTTTTGATCCCGCCCAGCAATCCGTTTCTGATGTACGGTATCATTGCGCGGGAATCCATTGCGGCGCTGTTCATGGCCGGGGTGCTGCCGGGAATTATTATGGCGACGGCCTTGTCGCTCTGCGCGAAATTTACCACGCGGCGTTTCAACCTTGTGGGCGATACCGACGATGGTGAAACGGGCGACGTGCCGGTGAAGAACGCGCGGTTCATCCTGCGTGCCTTCTGGAACGCGAAACTGGCCGTTACCGCCATGACACTGCTGCTCGGCGGCATTTATGCCGGATTTTTCACGCCTATTGAAGCGGCTGAGGTGACGGCGTTCTATACGATTTTTGTGGGGCTTGTGATTACCCGCACCATGACGCTGCGCGATATCTGGGATGCGTTGGTCCGGACCATGATCATGTCCGGCACGCTCCTTATTCTTGTCGCCATCGCCACGAGTTTCGGGCGTCTGATTACGCTGTATGAACTGCCGGACGCCATCGGGGCGGCTTTCGGATCGCTCACCGACAGCCCGGAAGTTCTGCTCATGTGCATCGCGGGGCTTTTGCTCTTCACGGGCGTCTGGGCGGAAACCTTTTCCATGATCGTGGTGCTGACCCCGGTGTTTTTGCCCGTGGTCGCCAAGCTGGGGATCGACCCCATCCAGTTCGGCGTTATTTTTGTCGTCTGCTGTGAAATAGGCTTCCTGACGCCGCCTTTCGGATGCAACCTGTTCGTGGCGGTCAAAATGACGGGACAGCCTGTCGAAAAAATTTTCAAGGCTGTTTTACCCTTTATTTTCACGTATATACTGGTACTTCTCTTGCTGATTTACGTTCCGGCAATTTCACTATTTTTGCCGAAACTGCTATATGGTTGATGCCTTTGTTACGTACGAACCTATACCGACAACTGCTAGTAAGGAGTTCATATGTCTTCGTTTCGCGTCGGATTTCTGCCCCTGGCCCGTGTTAATTTCGATATGGAAGCGGCCGGGGAAACCCTTGCCGCCAGTAAAGCCCTGCTGAACTGGCTCAGCCCCGCCGTGTGCTGCCCTGATCAGCACCTCAGCACCTACGATATGATGACGGACTGGATCAAGGCCAACGGCCCCTTTGATTTCCTCATTGCCCAGGCCTCGACCTTTATTGATCCGCGTTTCTGCCTTGAATATTTGCAGAGTACGGACTGCCCGGTCCTGCTCTGGGGTGTGCGTGAACCCAGCATTGCCGAAGGCACGCGCCTCAAACTTAATTCCCTCACCGGGGTGTTCGCGCTTTCCCAGCTCATGTACCAACTGGGCCGCGATTTTGAATTCATTTACGGCAACCCCCACGAAGAGCAGGTTAAAACGGCCATCAAACGCTGGCTTAAAGCCGGGGAAGTGGCCTCCCGCGTGAAGAACATGAAAATGGGCGTTATCGGCTCCATTCCTCCCGGCTATTTTTTCAGTCTGGAAGAAGAAGTTATGCTGCGTTCCCAGATCGGCCCGCAGGTCGTGCCGGTGGAAACGTACAAGCTCTTCAAGCTCATGGAAAAAATTGATGAGCCGACCCGCAAGACCGTGTTCGCCGAACTGGTGAAAGAGGTGCCCGCTTTTGCGAAGCTTTCGCCGGAACGGCAATCCGCTGTCGCCGGGTTTTATCAGGTCGTGCGTAATTTCATTGATGAAAACAAGCTCGATGCCATCTGCGGCCGCTGTTGGCCGGACAGTTTTGAAGGGCTGGATATCGCGTTCTGTTCCATCTACGCCATGCTCAGCAACCATCTGCCCGTCGGGTGT
The DNA here is from genome assembly GCA_030266385.1 of Desulfovibrio sp. OttesenSCG-928-I05. Classification (GTDB taxonomy): domain Bacteria; phylum Desulfobacterota; class Desulfovibrionia; order Desulfovibrionales; family Desulfovibrionaceae; genus JAJDHY01. Next base: position 3,374 of record JAJDHY010000098.1, on the reverse strand, counting down.
GAAGCCGACCAGGGCGGCACCCTTTCGCTGGCGCTGCTTTCCTGGCTGGCGGATAACGCCCCCGCCTACCTCGCCGACCCCGTGGCGCTGGATGAGGCGAACGACACCATGACTTACTGGCACTGCGGGTTCGGTTCCCCCAAACTTGCAAAGCCCGGCACCGAGATTGATGTGGTGGGGCACCCCAACCGCAAGGTGCCGCCTTCTTTCGCCTTCCCGCTCAAACCCGGCCGCGTGACGCTTTGCCGTCTCGGCAAAGGGCGTAACGGCTACCGGCTCTTGATCGGCAGTGGTGAATCCGTTGACGCGCCCTTGCAGTTCTCCGGCACCTCCGCCGTGGTCCGCATGGACGGCGGGTCCGAAAAATTCGTGCGCCGTCTTGCTGACGAAGGCTGGGAATATCACATTGCCCTTGTGTACGGTGATCTGCGCGAAGAGCTTGTGACCCTAGGCCGCTTGTTGAATGTGGAAGTAATCAAAGCCTGGTAACAAAGAACTGTATAGCTCCGGCGGCGGGGGAGGCGCAGTCTCGCAAGGCTGCTCATTCCCTCTGCCGCCGGGAGCGGAAGCGTGCCGTACAGACGCTTCGGATGAAGACCGCAGCGCTCGCGAGCGCCTGGTGAACCGTCCCTTCCCCATCGGAGGCCCTTCGTCATGACCGATTTCCTTCCTCCCATTCTCCTGTCTCCCGTGTACGTGACGCGTGCGTGGGGCGGGCTGCCGTTGCTGCGGGATTTGCACCCGGATGCGCCCGAAGGGCTGGTGGGGGAAAGCTGGGATATTTCCTGCTACCCCAGTGCCGACTGCGTGATGCGGAGCGGACCGAGGGCGGGGGAAGCGCTGTCCGCCCTGCTGCGGGAATCGGGCGAAGCGATTCTGGGCAGGGAATGGACGGGCTTTAATGATTTTCCCTTGTTGCACAAATTTCTGGCTCCGCTGAGGGATTTGCCCTTGCAGGTGCACCCGGCGGATGACTACGCCCTGCGCGTGGAAGGGCAGAACGGCAAGACGGAATGCTGGTACATTCTGGATTGCGAGCCGGATGCCGCCGTGTGGCTGGGGCTGGAGGGCGTCCGGGACCGGGAGGAACTGGCGGCAATCGTGCGGCGGGGCGAGATTGCCCGGCACGCACGGCGGGTTCCGGTACGCAGGGGAGATGTCGTGTACATCCCTTCCGGCATGGTGCACGGGCTGGGCACGGGCTGCCTTGCGTATGAGGTGCAGCAGAATTCCGATGTGACATACCGGCTGGATGACTTCGGCCTGGGCATTGACGGCCCGGAAGCCAGAGCGGAGCATCTGCGCAAGGGGCTGGATGTTATTGATTTTGAAGCCAATGTGGCCGCTCCCGGCATCGCTGCCAACTGGGATGATGGCGACGGCTGGCTGGATTGTTCGCCGTTTTTCGGGCTGGGGCAGAAATCCGACGCGAAACGAAGACATATGAACTCCTTACTAGCAGTTGTCGGTATAGGTTCGTACGTAACAAAGGCATCAACCATATAGCAGTTTCGGCAAAAATAGTGAAATTGCCGGAACGTAAATCAGCAAGAGAAGCACCAGTATATACGTGAAAATAAAGGGTAAAACAGCCTTGAAAATTTTTTCGACAGGCTGTCCCGTCATTTTGACCGCCACGAACAGGTTGCATCCGAAAGGCGGCGTCAGGAAGCCTATTTCACAGCAGACGACAAAAATAACGCCGAACTGGATGGGGTCGATCCCCAGCTTGGCGACCACGGGCAAAAACACCGGGGTCAGCACCACGATCATGGAAAAGGTTTCCGCCCAGACGCCCGTGAAGAGCAAAAGCCCCGCGATGCACATGAGCAGAACTTCCGGGCTGTCGGTGAGCGATCCGAAAGCCGCCCCGATGGCGTCCGGCAGTTCATACAGCGTAATCAGACGCCCGAAACTCGTGGCGATGGCGACAAGAATAAGGAGCGTGCCGGACATGATCATGGTCCGGACCAACGCATCCCAGATATCGCGCAGCGTCATGGTGCGGGTAATCACAAGCCCCACAAAAATCGTATAGAACGCCGTCACCTCAGCCGCTTCAATAGGCGTGAAAAATCCGGCATAAATGCCGCCGAGCAGCAGTGTCATGGCGGTAACGGCCAGTTTCGCGTTCCAGAAGGCACGCAGGATGAACCGCGCGTTCTTCACCGGCACGTCGCCCGTTTCACCATCGTCGGTATCGCCCACAAGGTTGAAACGCCGCGTGGTAAATTTCGCGCAGAGCGACAAGGCCGTCGCCATAATAATTCCCGGCAGCACCCCGGCCATGAACAGCGCCGCAATGGATTCCCGCGCAATGATACCGTACATCAGAAACGGATTGCTGGGCGGGATCAAAACCCCGAGCGCCCCGCCGCTGGCAGCGACCGCGCCCGCATAGTTCGCAGGATATCCCGCCCGCAGCATGGCCGGGATCATCAAACCGCCGATGGTCGCCACAGTGGCCGGTCCCGACCCGGAAACCGCCGCGAAAATGGCGCAGCTGAGAATGGTAATGACCGCCAGTCCCGATTTGCTGCGTCCCATGAACGCTCTCGCCAGGGCCACCACCTCCTGCGTGATGCCCGCCTTTTCAAAAAGGTTCCCCACCAAAATAAAACCCGTCACCGCGATAAGCGGATACTGGTCCGCGCCCGCGTACATGGTCTTGACCAGCAGGGTCGGGTCCATGCCCGGATCGATGTACATGAAAATCAGCGTGGTCAGACCCATGGCGATATAAATGGGCATGCCCATCAACAGGAGCACGATAAGGGTCAGGGCTAGATACATGACGTGCCCCCCTTGCCGTTTTCACCGCCGGGTTCAAGGCCCGAAAGATCGGGAATGTCATCCGGCATGTCGCCGGACAAAACCACCGGCCCGCCCGCGTCCGGCGCAAGCGGCGTTTTGCGGATATAGTTCATGTAAAAAGCCTGGAACAGCCGTATGGTCTGCAATCCGGTCAAAACCGGAATTATGGCGAACGGAATACGCGTATCCATGGCCAGATACGCGGAAAGGGCCGGGAACGCGCTCATCTTCACCAGACTCACACAACAGTACCAGATCACCGCGATGTTAAAACCGATCCACATGATATCCGTAATAATACCCAGCACCCGCTTGCCGCCTTCCGGCAACAGATCCCGGACAATGGTCACCCGGATATGGTCGTTACAGCGCACCCCGTAACTGGCCCCGAGGTACAGGGAAAACACGAACAGCACCCGGGAAAGCTCCTCCTGCCAGGGCAAGCCCGCATTGAAGACCACCCGGATCACCACACCGATAAAAATAAGCACCACGACAATTCCCAGAGAAATGCCGCCGATAACACGTTCAAAATTCAGATCAAGCCATCGCAGGAGTTT
>JAJDHY010000097.1 GCA_030266385.1 Desulfovibrio sp. OttesenSCG-928-I05 | reverse complement strand
AGCTCGAATTTCTTGGCCTCGATCTTGGACATATCAAGAATATCGTTGATAACGCCGAGCAAATGCTTGGAGGCGTCGTCGATCTTGGCCAGACAGTATTCCTTTTTCTCAATATCCCGCGCGGCCATGCCGATGCTTGTCATCCCGATCACGGCGTTCAGCGGCGTGCGCATTTCGTGGCTCATACGGGACAGGAATTCGCCCTTGGCCTGGCTGGATTGTTCCGCCAGTTCCTTGGCCTTCACAAGTTCGCGTTCCAGACGCCGCTTTTCCGTAATATCCTGCGCGATAGCCCCTATACCGGGGGATGTATGCCCGCCGCGCAAGTCGGTCTGGAACGCTGAAAGCGACATGATGAGCACTTCCCCATCTTTGCAGATGAGGGGGACTTCAAATTCACCCTTGCCCTCACGCAGTACGCGGGGAATGATGCGACGGATGATATGGGCATGCACGGCCGGCGACAGAACCAGCCCGATGCCGCCCTCATCGAGTTCCGCCGCCGTATAGCCCACGGTAGCGGGCAGGGCGGGGTTGAAATATTCGAACTGCCCGTCAACGCTGAGATACGCCATGCACTGGGACGCGCTGCGCACAATGGACGACATGCGCACCAGCTCTTCTTCCATAATATCTCTGGCCACGGCCCCGGAGATGACGTTGTGCACCATATGCGCCAGCTGGATGTCACTCTCGCTCCAGCGCCGGGCGCTCAGGCATTCGTTGAAGCTCAAAAGCCCCCAGAACTTGCCTTCCACATGAATGGGCAGGCCGACCAGTGATTTGATGCCGTGCCCCGCCGCGTACGCGAACACGGGCATTTGCGTGATATCGTCATAGGCCAGATACGGGATATTGCCGATGTAGAAGGAATCGTATTCCAGTGTGCCCTTGTGAAAAGGCAGTGAGGTTTTCTCGGTGGGACGTTCCACCGGATGGGCTTCGTTATACCATTCATAATCAGCGTCGAGCGTACCGGTTTCTTCATTAAGCCGGGCCACAAGAATCTTGCTGACGCCCATGAATTCGCCCACCATGGAAAGAGCGCGGTTAATCAGCGTGGGCATATCACCCTTGGTGATGAAGCTCTGGGACATGGACAGCATAAGTTCCTGCTGTTCCAGGCGTCTGGTAAGCGATTCCTCGGTATTCCTGATCTCGGTGATATCAATGCGGTGTTGCAGGTGCGCTTTCTTGCCCCCGCTCCATTCGATCAGACAATCCGTATTTCTATAAAAATGCCCGGTAACGGGATGGTTGTCTTCCCACACAATGGGTTGGGGGCGGGCGCTCGTGTCCCGTTCCAGGAACGGTATGGGACAGAAGGCGCAGCGTTCCGTCATGCCGGGATGCAGCACTTCCCAGCATTTTTTGCCGACGGGAGCCCCTTCAAAGGCAAAATGCTCCGCCAGCTTGCTGTTGACGAAGAGAAGCTCGTTAGTTTCCAGATCGCTGACGTATACAAAGGCGTCCATCTCATTGAGAATACGCTGCAATGCGTTCAGTGATATTTTGGATTGATCGAGACGGTGCAGCATGCTGTTGATGGCATCGCACAGCTCGTCGAACTCTCTGGTAGGAGAGTAACGGGAGGCCTGCAACCTGGCATGCATGGTTTTGTCTTTGATATCCCGGCTCAACCGCTCCATGGGGCGGACAAGAAGCCATGAAATCAGGACGTATACCGCCAGCATGAAGGCAAGCGAGGCAATCACAAGGTGTTTCGCCCCGTTTTCCATGACCAGCTTGCCCTGGCTGTACATGGTGCGGGCAGCGGTCATGGTGAGCCGCAGGGGCTCTCCATCCATGCCGGTAAGTGCCAGCACGCTGGTGGCGGAAAGTTCGCTGCCACGGGTAATGGAGCGTTCATCCGGCGACGCATCCGCCGCCCTGTCCAGGCGGAACGTAATGCCCGCGTCATGAACAAGGCGCTTGAAATAGCCGTCATCAAGAATACTGCCCAGAATGACCGTTCCCGCCGGGTCCGTATCAAAACGGGCCCGCAGAATCGGCATGGCGGCCAGCAGAAGCGGCGTATCGTCAAACAGCAGTACGCCGCCCTTGCCCAGATCCTGCAAGGGTGTTTCCAGAGGACGCGATTGCCGCCCCTGCCGCATGACGTCTTTTGACAGTTCGCCAAGATAGGCGAACAGAGCATCCGGCAGTTTCCCTTCCGAAGCCGGGCCGGCAAGTTGCCGGAACACGTCTTCTCCATCACGGTTTTTGATGATGGCAAACGCTATTTCGCGGCTCGGCAGCTCCGAAATATCCATTCTGCTTGAGATAAAAAGCGTCTCATCGCCCCGCCCTTCGGCCAGGTCGAGCGTATCACGCTGAAAACCGATGATGCCCGCGGAACGAAAAATATCATCCACGGCTTCCGAAAAAACCCCCCGCATCACATCCATCTGACGGGTCAGAAACCTGTCTTCCGAAGGCAGCAAGACGCGCGGAACGCTACGGTATACAATGGAAAAAGCTATGATGAAAAAAGCGACCAGAAGCGCTCCCGCCAAAAGGAGCACCAGCGTGCGGAGTGAGAGCAGCTTTTTCACAGTCGTCATAACGAAAAAATCCCCCTCAAAGCGACCGTGCCGGAGGACACGCCACTACCAGCCAACCCATGACGCGCGGACACAAAACCCCGCACCCGGCGCGCCTCACATGTAAACCGCGCAGCCGCGAATACAGCCTGTGCCGCCCGTCCGCTTCACCAGTTCCTTGTAAGCACAGTTTCTCTTCAGCCGCAAGCACTATTGCACATATATACAGCGTAAATGTGCGTCTTTCCCGTCCCGGAAAGAGCGGCGCGGACGGACGCCATGTCCGGTATATGCCGCACGTGCCTGCCGCCCGCAAAAGAAAAAGGGCACAAACACATCACACTGCAACGCCGGATATCTCCACCACAACGTCACAGACTGAAAAACTTTATTCACAATGCCAAGACGGCGCACCCTATCACTTCATTCCATAAAGGAAAAGGGTATCATGCGGCCTATATAATGACGCGGCACGCTCCATGCGTTCTTTTACTATACAGAGCAGAGAATGCCGCATGAAGGCGGATAAGCAAAAGGCTCTTTCCCCAGGGCGGGAAAAGAGCCTCGGACGACCGACATGTTTGGAGGCGATGTCGGCCTGAGCCGATTTTTTATCAGGCGTCGGTATCGTGGGGAATCATTTCGTTACGAATCCCTTGCACGCCGGGCGTATGTTGCGCAATGCCTTCAATCAGGCGGATCTGGTCAAGCCCGCCGCTCACATTGCCTCTCAGCTTCACAACGCCGTTTTCGGCCGTTACGGAGACATCAAGCGGATTCTGCACGCCGTTATGATGGTACAGGCCGGATTGCACAGCACGGGCGACGTCGGCGTCGGAGCCGGTGCTCGCCATGGCGGGAGCGGCGACGAGAAGCAGGGCGGCGAAAAAGCTGGGGACGATAGCGCGATAGATGGTGTTGGTCTTCATAATTTTTTTCCTTATATATGATCCGGCAGTAGTGGGCCGGTTGATCTATGGAGATGGTCTGTTTTCACGTATCCGGTTATTCAATCATTCGTAGCGCCTGAGGCTACGGGGCCTGCCCCGGTGTTCCGGTATTCCAGCGCCCCGGTGTTCCGGTGTGTTCCGGCACTATGCGCCGGTATCAAAAGGAACGAGCTGGTTGTTGATGGACTCAACGCCGGGCGTATGCTGGGCGATGCCTTCAATCAGGCGAATCTGGTCAAGGCCGCCGCTCACGTTGCCTCTCAGCTTCACAACGCCGTTTTCAGCCGTCACGGTAACATCAAGCGGATTCTGCACGCCGTTATGATGGTACAGGCCGGACTGCACAGCCCGGGCGATGTCGGCGTCAGAACCGGTGCTCGCCATGGCGGGAGCGGCGACGAGAAGCAGGGCGGCAAAAAAACTGGGGACGATAGCGCGATATATGGTGTTGGTGTTCATGATTGTATCCTTATTAGTGCTAAGTATTTTTTATTATGAATTTATCCTGATAGTCCGATAGCAGTTGTCTTATTTCCGTTTATATTCTTTTGTCATAGTTCACGCCTCCTTGAGCTGATCAACATGGGGATACATGTCCTTCCTGTTGACAATGGAATATCGTTTCATTTAGCAAAGATCTATGACTTCAATTCAAACCTTCATTCCAAAAATGGAAAGATCAAATGGATAAATTCCTATCTGATTTGCCCCTGTTCATTGCTGTTGCCAAGCACAAGAGCTTCACTGCCGCAGCGGATGAACTTGACATACCGGTTTCCACCGCATCCAGACGAATCAGCGCGCTTGAGAAACGAATGGGAATACCGCTGCTGCTTCGCAACTCACGACACGTTGAACTGACGGCGGCAGGCAGGGAATGTCTGGAACGCGGCTCTTTCATCCTTGAGGAAGCGCGGGATACGCTTGAAACGGTCACCAGAAATGCGAGTACCCCCTCGGGCTGGGTCCGCGTGGCACTGAGCGCCGAGATCTATTACGGGTATATGCGGGGCAGCATGAAAGAGTTTACAGAACGCTACCCCGATATCCGGCTGAACCTGTCCATGGTCTCACACCGTCCGGATTTGCTGACGGAACCGTACGATATTGCCATGATGGTCGGGAAATTGCCGGATTCCGCACTCAGAGTCCGCAAATTACGCTCCATCCCTTCGGGGGTATACGCCTCGGAAGAGCTGTTCAAGGACCGCCCCTTGCCGGAAAAGCCGGCGGATCTCTCGAACATCCCCTTTGTGTCGTTCAGTTTCATGCCCACATCCTGGTGGATGTACAGCAAGGGGAAAAAGGCGCAGGTCAAGGTGCACCCGGCCCATCTGGTGAACAGCGCGGGGCTGGCCTATGATTTCGCCCTCTCCGGTCTTGGGGCTGCGATACTTCCAACCGTCATGACAAACACCCCCGGCGCACGGAGCCGCCTGACCCGCCCTATCCGCCTGCTGCCGGAATGGAGCACCCCTTCCGTGGACATCAACGCCGTGATGCCCGCGACGGAACTGCCCAAACGGGCGCGCGTGTTTGTGGAATATCTGGCCGAGTACTTCAAGGCGATTCCGGATTAACACCCCCGCGCCCGGATGCCGGACGTTCTTCTATTCGGGCGTTTGCGCTCTGAGGCAGAGGCTGTGACGCCCTGAAATCCTACAGGCTATTTGTTGCTTGCGCTTTCAAGAGTACTTGGGATACAGCTAGCGATAAATAACAGCGGGGTTTCAAATCATATGACTGTACTGATCCTCTGTTTCGCTTTGCTTCTCGGTGGTTTTTTTTGCATCACCGCATCCGGGTTGCGCCACTTTCATTTTTTCCATGCTCCACCGCCAGAGTACGACGTCCTTTGTTACAAAACGGCGCGTACTGCCAGAATACTATTTATTATTAGCGTCGCAGGATATATAGCTGCCCTTGCCTCCATATTCTTCCTCAGCCTTAACTACATACACCTCATTCTTTGCACTATATTATTCATTGCTTCTGTATTTATATACTCTATTTCGCGAGTTCAAAATACAATACATCAATCTGCAAAAAATCAACATGATGCCCTTGATACAGCTCTTAAAAAGATCAAAGAGAACGAGCTGAATATTGAAGAAATAGTTGACAATAAAATAAAGGACGTTGTTTTTCAGGACAAACTGTTACATGCAGTGAATGAAGTGGCAACGCTACTGCTCGGTTCCAATATTGAGACGTTTGACGGAACCCTTTTTGCCTGCATGGATAAAATAGGCACGACCCTTGCTGTGGACCGCGTCTATATCTGGAAGAATCATTATGAGGGTGAAGAGCTGTATTGCACGCAGGTGTATGAATGGTCCGGCGGGGCCGAGCCCCAGCAGGGGAACGAACTGACCATTTCCGTCCCCTTCCCCGATGACTGGTATTCCCGGCTCTCTTGCAACAAATGCGTCAACGGCATTGTCAGAACCTTTCCGGGAGTCGAGCGCGGGCACCTTGAAGCGCAGGGAATTATTTCCATCCTTGTTGTTCCCGTATTTTTGCATAACGAGTTCTGGGGTTTTGTCGGGTTTGACGATTGCCGCGCCGAGCGATTTTTTGCCGATGCCGAAGAAGCCATCCTGCGTTCGGTCAGTCTTTTGTTCGCGACAAGTCTTTTGCGTAATGAGATGACAGTCAGCCTTGTGAACGCCAAAGAAGAAGCCCTGTCCAGCGCCAGGGCCAAGACG
>JAJDHY010000096.1 GCA_030266385.1 Desulfovibrio sp. OttesenSCG-928-I05 | reverse complement strand
CGATGACGTCATGGGCATGACACAGCGCGTTGACAATGGATTGTTCCGTGGCCTCGCAGGCCGCCTGGAACAAGGGTTCCAGTTGCGTGTCCGGCAGGCGGAGGAAGGGCGCGGGTTTTTCCGGTTCCGGCCAGGGCAGGGCGTTGGCTGTTGAAAAAGCCACGGCAATATCGCCGCTGCCGTGCCCGAAGATGGAGCCGGTACGGGCCAGGCCGTTGCCGCAGCGTTTTGACAGGCGGCGCAGTTGCAGATAGTCGAGCGGCGCGTCCGTCGCGAGAATCATGATGATGGAGCCTTTTTCCGGCCCGTTCGGGTCGTCGGCTCCGGCCGCTTTCGCGTCCCTGGCCTGGGCTTCTTCCAGTCGTTCGGTCAGGATACCGCCGACGTAGGTGCCGTTCAGAATGCACTGTTCCGTGCGTCCGAAGTTGGAGAGCACCAGCACCCCTGTCGTGTATCCCCCGGCCATGCGCGAGGCGGAACCGATGCCGCCCTTGAGACGGAAGCAGCTCATGCCCGTGCCCGCGCCGACGCAGCCCTGTTCGAACTCTTCGGATGCCGAGGCCAGCGCTTTTTTGTAGTGCTCTTCTGTAACGGGCATGGCCTGAATATCGTTAAGAAAGCCGTCGTTGCATTCCAGCACCAGCGGGTTGACGGTGGACCATTCCCGTCCGATTTCCGGGTGGGCGCTTACCGCTTCCCGAATTTGCGCCGTGGCGATAGTGCCCACGGCAAAGGTGTTGGTCAGGGCCACGGGCGTTTCAAGGCAGCCCAGTTCTTCAAGTTGGACCAGACCGCAACTTTTCCCGAACCCGTTAAAAACGGTGCTGGCGGCGGGGAGCTTCCGGGTAAAGGGATCTTCCGGCGGTACGATGACCGTGACGCCGGTCTGGGTGGGATGCCCGGCAGGGCCGGTCAGGGTGTGGTGCCCTACTTTCAGGCCGGCCACATCGGTTATGCTGTCTCTCGCGCCCGAAGGGAGCGTGCCGATGCGGGGGATGAAAGGTGCTTTCGTCATACAATCTCCGTCATTGTCCGGTTGTGTGCCGGGGCGAAGCAGGCTCCGGCGCGGTCAGTGTGCCATTTAGCCTTGCGATACCACCGTACGGACGGTGATGTGATCGTCGGGGAGTATCTCCCGGTCCGGCGTCAAAAGGCCGCCGTCGCGTATCACCAGTGCCGTTCCCGGTTTGATACCGAGTTTTTTGAAGAGCTGGAGCACGGATTTTACCCGGGGCATGGTCATCTCCTTGCCCGAAGGTTCCAGACGGACCGTGATTTCCCGGGGTTTGAATTCGCCATATTCCTTGTCATTCCGTTCCATTATGTTTCCTTTTCTGTGCGGCCGCGTGTATTTCGGGCGAAACCGCGCTGCTAATGTACAGACCGTTTCGTTCCTTGCCAAGTGGCTGCATGTGGTTATTTTCCCAAAGACATACGCCTCTTTGGAAGCGCCCGGCTCTTCCGGCTGGTAATAAATTTTCAGAATTTATTCGCTTTTTGTCAAAAATGCTTGACGAGGAGCGGGGATGCAGGATAAACATCTCACCTTGCCTCACGAGCGTAGGCGCGTAGCTCAGGGGTAGAGCACTTCCTTGACACGGAAGGGGTCAGCAGTTCAAAGCTGCTCGTGCCTACCAGCAGAGAATAATGAAAGGGAGGTTCGCCTCCCTTTCCTTTTATTGTGCCCGAAGGGATGGAATTGTTCCGTTTCCGGGTACGCGCGGCATGATGTCGCGTGCTGTGTAACCTGTTTCAAGAGGAGTGAAGGAGTATACCGTGAACGTCCGTATTGAAGGTGAAGTAAAAGATCTGGCTGAAAGCATGTCCATGGGCGAAGCCCTGCGTGCGTCCCTTTCCGGCAAACGTGGCAAGGCTCTTGTGGCCGCCCTCGTTGGCCAGACTACCTATGATCTTTCCACTCCCCTCACTACCGTCACTACTACCGATACTCCCGAGCTTGTTCCCGTCTTTGTCGACAGCGCCGAAGGGCTGGATATTCTCCGCCATTCCGCCGCTCACGTCATGGCGGAAGCGGTGCGCCGCCTTTTCCCCGGCGTGAAAGTCACCATCGGCCCTTCCATTGAGAACGGCTTCTATTATGACTTTGACGTGGAAAAGCCCTTTACCCCCGAAGATTTCCCCGCCATTGAAGCGGAAATGCATAAAATCGCGGAAGAAGCCCAGATTTTTGTCCGCAAGGTTGTCAGCAAGGATGAGGCCCTCGCCCTCTTCAAGAGCAAGGGCGAAGAATACAAGGTGGAACTCATCAGCGATATCGCCGACGATACGGTGACCCTCTACACCATCGGCGAATTCGTGGATCTGTGCCGTGGCCCGCATCTGCCCGACACCAGCTTTGTGAAAGCGTTCAAACTGCTTTCCGTCGCGGGCGCCTACTGGCGCGGCGATGAGAAAAACCGCATGCTCTCGCGCATCTACGCGACGGCCTTCGCGGATCAGAAGGCGCTGGATGCCCACCTGAAGCAGCTTGAGGAAGCGAAAAAGCGCGACCACAGAAAGCTGGGCAAGGAACTGAACCTTTTCGCCTTTCACGAAGACGTGGCCCCCGGCATGGTGTTCTGGCATCCCAAGGGCATGCTGGTGCGTACCATTCTGGAAGATTTCCTGCGCAAGGAACACCTGCGCCGCGGTTATGACATAGTGCAGGGCCCGCAGCTGCTGCGTCGCGAACTCTGGGAACGTTCCGGTCACTACGCCAACTATCGGGAAAACATGTATTTTTCCGAGATTGAAGGCGATATGTATGGCATCAAGCCCATGAACTGCCTCTCGCATATGCTTATTTTCAACTCCGAGACGCGCAGTTACCGGGATCTGCCCCAGAAGTATTTTGAACTCGGTGTCGTGCATCGCCACGAAAAGAGCGGGGTCATGCACGGCCTCTTGCGGGTGCGCCAGTTCACGCAGGACGACGCCCACGTCATTTGCCGCTTTGATCAGCTCGAAGACGAAATCGTCAAGGTTATCAAACTGGTGCAGGATCTTTTCGGTCTGTTCGGGTTCAATATCCGTTTCGGCGTGGCGACGCGCCCCGAAAAGTATATCGGTACCGAAGAAGCCTGGGATAAGGCGACTGCCGCTCTCAAACTGGCGCTTGAGCACCAGGGCATCGACTACGTGATCAACGAAGGCGATGGCGCATTCTATGGTCCCAAGATCGACGGGCGGGTTACCGACAGCATCGGGCGCGAGTGGCAGTGCTCCACCATTCAGGTGGACTTCACCCTGCCCGAACGCTTCGACCTGACCTACGTGGGGCAGGATGGCGAAAAGCACCGTCCCGTCATGGTGCACCGGGCTATTCTCGGTTCTCTGGAGCGTTTTGTCGGCGTGCTGATCGAACACTGCGCCGGGAACTTCCCCACCTGGCTCGCCCCGGTTCAGGCCCGCGTTCTGACCGTGACCGACGCGCAGGAAGCGTTCGCGCAGGAAGCGCTGGAAGCGCTCAAAAAGGCCGGCATCCGTGCCGAGCTGGATCTCCGTAATGAAAAACTGGGCTTCAAGGTACGTTCGGCCCAGGTTGAAAAAATACCCTACATCCTCGTTGTCGGGGATAAGGAAGTCGAGGCCGGGGGCGTCAACGTGCGCCTGCGGGGCGGCGAGAGCCTGGGGCTTGAGTCGCTGGATGGCGTTATCAAACGCATCATCGACGATTCGGAAGAACCTTTCAAGAACGGAGGCATGAGCTATCGCTTCTCCTAACATACGGCCCCGCCGTAACGAGCCCCAGGATCTGGTGCGCCGCAACGAGCAGATTCGCGCCCGCGAGCTGCGGGTCATCGGTGCGGATGGCGAGCAACTCGGCATTTTGGGCCGCTCCGAGGCAATAGCCCTGGCGCGTGATGCCGGTCTGGATCTTGTGGAAGTGGCTGCCACGGCCGATCCGCCAGTGTGCCGGATCATGGATTACGGCAAGTTCAAATACGAGGCTCAGAAGAAGAAGCAGGAAGCCAAAAAAAGGCAGACCGTCATCCAGATCAAGGAAATCAAGCTCCGGCCCAAGACCGATGAGCACGATTACCAGACCAAGGTCGGTCATGTCCGGCGGTTCATCGAAGGCGGCGACCGCTGCAAGGTGACCATCTATTTCAGAGGCCGGGAAATCGTGCACAAGGATCGCGGGCAGACCATGCTCGACCGGGTGATTGAAGATACGAAAGATATCGCCAAGGTCGAACAGGAAGCGAGAGCCGAAGGCCGCACCTTGCACATGCTGCTTGTGCCGCTGCCCAAGAAGGTGGATGCCAAGTCCGCCGGTTCTTCCGCCGACGAAGCAGAAGAAGCGTGATTCCGGGCTGAAAAGGCGACGGTTTTTTTCTTGCCTTTATAAGCGCTTTGACGCATTATGCCCCTTCCCTCGTTTTCGGGGGACGGCACATGAGTCCGTGTGGCCTTCAGACGGGCGAAGGTGTCGCGTACAATACAGGTTTCCCGACGCTCCCCGGATTATCCGGGGAGCGATCATTGAATAAGGAGTGTCTCATGCCTAAGATGAAGACCCGGCGCGCGGCTGCCAAGCGTTTCGATGTTACCGGCAGCGGCAAGTTCAAGCGCCGCAAGCAGAACCTGCGCCACATTCTCACCAAGAAGAATGCCAAGCGCAAGATGCGTCTCGGTCAAGGCGCCATTGTGGACAGCACGAACGAAAAAGCCGTGCGCCGCATGATGCCTTACGCCTAAGGAATTTTACCGGATTTTCCGGAAAAGGGGATTTTCCCCGATTGCATTATACCGGCTTCCCTCTTTGGGGTCCGGGGCCAGCCCCCGGAAGAACACGCGATTTACTCGCGCTGTTATGAGCCGGCAACTCCCCGGTTGGCAACTCTCCGCCTCGCCGGGTGAATGAAGGAGGCGTATCATGCGCGTGAAGAGAGGGGTGGCGGCACACAGACGTCACAAGAAATATCTGGATATGGCCAAAGGCTATCGCGGGGCCCGGAGCGTTCTGTACCGCACCGCCCGTGAAGCCGTTGAAAACGCTCTCGTCTACGCTTACCGCGACCGCAAGACGAAAAAGCGCGATTTTCGCGCGCTCTGGATTATGCGTATCAACGCTGCCGCGCGTGAACACGGTCTGTCCTACAGCCGGTTCATGAACGGTCTTTCCAAAGCCGAATGCAAGCTGGACCGTAAGGTCCTCGCTGATCTCGCCGTGCGCTGCAAGGACGATTTCGCCAAGCTCGCGGAGCTGGCCAAATCCAAACTCGCCTGATTCTTTACCGCTCCCGCCTCCCGGCGGGAGCGACCATCGGGTTGTACGATGAACCTTATCGCATCATTGGAAGGCCTGGTTCCGGAACTCGAAAGAGGTCTGGGCCAGGCTTCGTCGTTAGCGGAACTGGAAGAAATCCGGGTCGAATTTCTGGGTCGCAAAGGGCGTCTCGCCCAGCTCATGTCCCGTCTGCCCGAACTCGCCCCCGAAGAACGTCCCGCCCTGGGCAAAAAGGCCAACGAAGTCAAGGAAGCGCTGAACCGCCTCTTTGACGCCAAAAAGGACGCGTTGGAATCCGCCGGAGAACAGGCCCTGCTGGCCCGCTTCGACGCCAGCCTTCCCGGTCGCCTTCCCTGGCAGGGCAGCATTCATCCCATCAATCAGGTGATGAAGGAAATCTGCGACGTGTTCGTCGGGTTGGGCTACGATGTGGTCGACGGGTTCGAAGTGGAAACCGATTTTCACAACTTCGAAGCCCTGAACTTCCCCAAAGATCACCCGGCCCGGGACATGCAAGATACCCTGTATGTGGATGAAGGTATCGTCCTGCGGACCCATACCTCGCCCATGCAGGTGCGGACCATGCTGGAACGCAAAAAACCGCCCCTGGCCATTGTCGCGCCGGGTAAGGTGTATCGCCGCGATTCCGACATGACCCACTCGCCCATGTTCCACCAGATCGAAGGGTTGCTGGTTGACGAAAACGTGTCCCTGCGCGATCTGCGCGGTACACTGACCGCCTTCCTGCGCCGCCTTTTCGGCAAGTCACTGGACGTGCGCTTTCGCCCCAGCTTCTTCCCCTTCACCGAACCCAGCGCGGAAGTGGATATATCCTGCATCATGTGTTCCGGACACGGTTCGGTGAACGGTACCACCTGCCGGGTCTGCAAAGGCAGCGGCTGGCTGGAAATTCTCGGGTGCGGTATGGTTGATCCCAACGTGTACGCATCCGTCGGGTTCGATACCGAAAAGACCACCGGCTTCGCGTTCGGGCTGGGCATCGAACGCGTGGCCATGCTCAAGTACGGTATCGGCGACCTGCGCCTCTTCTT
>JAJDHY010000095.1 GCA_030266385.1 Desulfovibrio sp. OttesenSCG-928-I05 | reverse complement strand
GCTGCGTACCACGACGCGGGTCAGCCATTTGCGCGGCCCGGTTACTTACGGTCCGCTGCCGGAAAAAGCGGCCCCCGTCGTGCCGTTCCAGCGCGATCCCATGCGCTTTGTGCCGGTACCCGCCGTGTCGCGCCGCCGCCACCATGCGCTGGTTGCGAATCTGGAAAGTGCGCGGGCACGGGCGGAATCCTCCCCATGGAACAGCGAGAGCGGGGCGGGGAAATTCGGTATTATCGCATCCGGCATGGCGCGCGCGTACCTGCGTGATGTGCTCTTCGCCGAAGGCTGGCAGGACGATGTGCGCGTGCTGGAACTGGGTTTTTCCTGGCCGCTGCCCATGCAGCGCATAGAAACCTTCATCAAAAGCGTGGATTCCCTGCTCATTCTGGAAGAATCCGAACCGCTGGCTGAACGTGAAATCAGGGCCTTTTTGCAGGAACGGCGCACAGAGGCCGGGCTTGATCTGCCGGTTTTCGGCAAGGGCGGCCCGCTGACGGTGTTCGGCGAATATTCCGTTCCGCTGCTGCGGGAAGCGCTGGCCGGGTTTCTGGGCAAAACGCCCGCGCCAGCCCTGCGCTGCGCCGCTCCGTCGGACGAACTGCCGGGACGTCCCCCCAACCTCTGCGCCGGGTGCGCGCACAGGGCCGTTTACTATTCCGTGCGCAAGGTGTTCGGGGATGATGCCATATATTCCAGCGACATAGGCTGCTATACGCTGGGGATGATCCCGCCCCTTTCAACGGCTGATTTTCTGTTCTGCATGGGCTCTTCCATCTCGGCGGGCAGCGGGTTTGCGCGGGCTTCGGGAAAAACGGTGCTGGCCTTTATCGGCGATTCCACCTTTTTCCATTCCGGCATGACCGGGCTGGTCAACGCGGTGTTCAACAAGCACGATCTGCTGGTGGTCATTCTGGATAACGGCACCACGGCCATGACCGGGCATCAGCCCAATCCGGGCGTGGATCAATGCCTTCTGGGCGATGACTGTGTGCATCTGGATATTGAAAGCGTTGTCCGGGGCTGCGGCGTGACCGAAGTGCGCAAGGTACGCCCCAATAACGTGAAAGCGACCATGCAGGCGCTGGAAGATATGAAGGCCAAACGCGGTGTACGCGTCATTATCGCGGAAGAACCCTGTGTGCTCTTCGCCCGCCGGGCGCTGAAGAAAAAACGCGGCGCGACGGTGGAAGTCACCGAGCAGGGCGCGGCGACGCAACAGGCCGCCCGCGAACTGGCCTGTCCGGCCTTTGTCCAGAAGGATGGGATAGTCAGCGTGGATGAAGCCTCCTGCGCGGGATGCATGGTCTGCCTGCAACTTGCCCCGGGCTTCAAAGCCAGGAAAAAGGAGTCAGCATGAGCCCTGATACGAAGAGCTTCCCTGCGAGCAGGGCGCGCATACACTTTGCGGGCGTTGGCGGCCAGGGTACCCTGACCGCGACGACGCTCCTTTCCAGAGCGGCCCTTGAAGCGGGTTTGGCTGTTGTTTCCGGCGAAATCCACGGCATGGCCCAGCGCGGCGGGGTGGTGGAATCCAGCGTGCTGCTCGGCGGCTGGACCAGCTCCGTCATCAGCAAGGGCGAAGCCGATATCATTCTCGGCTTCGAAGCCATGGAAACCCTGCGGGCGCTGCCGTACCTCCGGCAGGGCGGCGCGGTGTTTTCCAGCACGGATTTCGTGGCCCCTCCGGGCGTCTCGTCGGGAAAAGAAAGCGCGCCGGATCTGGCTGCCGTCCAGAAGCTGGTGGGCGGCTGCGTGGAAAAAGCCTGGTTTCTGCCCTGCCGGGAACTGGGCATCCAGGCCGGTTCCGCCCAGTGCGCCAATACGGTGCTGCTGGGGGCGCTCTGCGCCACGGATCTGATTCCCTTCGGCCCGGAAGAACTGAAAGGCACGATAACCCGGCACCTGCCCGCCAGACTGGTCGATATGAACCTGAAGGCCGTGGATCTGGGCGTGGCCGCCGTCTCGTAAGTGTCCGGACGCTTGCCGGTATGGCCGGGTGTTCACCGGACGCAAAAAAAGGGGCTGCGGCCCCTTTTTTTGCGTCCGGTGACTGATTTCTACGCAGCCGGAGTCTTTTTGACGGACGCGAGGGCCAGAATAACGCCCAGCGCCACACCCAGCAATGCCGCGAACAGCACCTGAAACTGGGACGGGAGCAAAAAGGTGACGGTGTGCATGGGAATCCAGAAGAGTGGAATGGTCAGCCGGAACACGAACCCCCACATGCGCCGCCAGTCAATGTTTTGCAGAAGATCGCCCATGGCGGGTTTGCTGAAAAAAGCGCCCAGGCTTCCGCCCGTGGCTGCGATGTGCATGTCCGTGGCTTTATGCAGGGTCATGAAGACGGGCGCGAAAATGCAGTTCAGGGATGCGCTGATGGTAAAGGCCGTCAGCAGGCGCAGGCCGAAGCTCCCGTTTGCAAGGGTGGAAGCGGAAACCGGCAGGCCTATTTCCGCCAGCATGGTCGGCGCGCCCGCCCCGAAAATGGTGAACGCCGCCTTGATGCCGATGCCGAGCACGCCCCAGACAAGCGCTTTGGGCACAATGCCGAAGCCGGGCCGGTTGTAATCACCGGTCAGCAGGCGCAAGCCTATGCATTCGCCAAAGGTCGAGAGCACCGCGAACTTGATGAAGCTCATGATGTAAGGGAACTTCGCCGTGGCGGCCTTGAACCCGTCCATGAGGCCGGGGACCGCGATAAAAAGCAGCGGAACAAGTGCCGCGATGCAGATAACTTTGATGTCTTTAGCGCGCATGGTAGGCCTCCGTGCGGCACTGTAGCGTTAAAGCCCCGGCCACGCAATCATGAATCCTTCCGGCTCCCCGGAATAGCTTGCCCCGCCGGACGGCCTGATCTAAAATAGAGCCCCTCTTTACACTTATCCGATGCCAGGAGGCGTTATGAACGGTTTGCTTGA
The DNA here is from genome assembly GCA_030266385.1 of Desulfovibrio sp. OttesenSCG-928-I05. GTDB lineage: Bacteria > Desulfobacterota > Desulfovibrionia > Desulfovibrionales > Desulfovibrionaceae > JAJDHY01. The sequence continues at coordinate 3,368 of JAJDHY010000095.1, read as the reverse complement.
ACGGTTTTTGCGGTATGTCGCAGTCGGCACCCAGGCCGATCCCGCGCGGGGCGTTGTGCCCAGTACGCCGGGCCAGATGACGCTGGCGAAAATGCTGGAAAAGGAACTTGCCGCGCTGGGGCTTGAGGACGTGCGTTGTGACGAACACGCCTATGTCACCGGCACGCTGCCCGCCAGTTCGTCCGCCGGTAAAGACGCGCCGTGCATCGGCTTGCTCGCGCACCTGGATACGGCGCTGGATGCCTCCGGGGAGAACGTGAAGGCCAGAGTCATCGAAAACTACGATGGCGGCGATATTCCGCTTGCTCCGGGCATGACGCTCAGCCCCGCCGTGTTCCCGGTGCTGGAACGGCAGAAGGGCAACACGCTCATCGTGACGGACGGCTCAACCCTGCTGGGCGGCGACGACAAATCCGGCATTGCCATCATCATGACCGTGCTGGAACACCTGACCAAACACCCGGAACTTCCCCACGGCCCGGTCAAGGTGGCCTTTGCGCCGGACGAGGAAATAGCTCACGGCTGCGCGCTGCTGGATCTGGACGCGTTCGGCGCGGATTTCGCCTACACGATAGACAGCATGGGCATGGGATCACTGGAATACGAAACCTTTAACGCGGCCAAGGCGGAAGTTGTTGTGCGCGGTGTTTCCGTGCACCCCGGTTCTTCCAAGGACCGCATGATCAATGCCATCCTGCTGGGCATGGAGTTCGTGGATGCGCTGCCGCACAGCGAACGCCCGGACCGGACGGAAGGCTACGAAGGCTTCTTCCACGTGAACAACTTCAAGGGCGCGGTGGGGGAAACCACCATTACCATGATCATCCGGGATCACGACGCGGAAAAATTCGAAGCCCGCAAGGCGCTGGTGCGGGATCTGGTGGATCGCCTGAACGCGGCGCATCCGTCCACTGACGGCCCGCATTTTACCCTGAAGATCACGGAACAGTACCGGAACATGGCGGACAAGCTCAAGGACCACATGCACATCGTTGAAACGGCCAAACAGGCCATCAGCGAGGCGGGCATCACGCCGGTCATCGAGCCTGTGCGCGGCGGTACGGACGGCGCCCAGCTTTCCTGGCGGGGATTGCCCACGCCCAACCTCTTTGGCGGCTTCTATAACGCTCACGGCGAGTACGAGTTCGCGAGTTTGCAGGATATGGAAGCATCCGTAGATGTTGTGCTGCGTATTCTGCAAGCTTACGGGAAACCCTAGTTCCGGCTTGTTCGGGAACCTGATGCAAAGGCAGCGCTATGCGGCTGAAAGATAAAGAGACGAGCGGCGGGGGCAGCGCCCCCCCCGCCTCCGCCAATCCCGGTTCCCCGCGCGGTGGCAGACGGCGGGAACGAAAACCCGCCGCGCCGGCAACACCGCCGGGAATCCCGCTTCGCCGCCTTGTTCAGACGGCAAGCGTGCTGCTCTTTGTCTGGCTGCTGCTGGGGGCTGTAACCGGTGTTGTGCCCGCGCCGTCATGCGGCGGCTTTCCGGCGCTGGATGTCTGGATCGGGCTGGATCCCCTGACGGCAATCGCTGCGTCCGTTGCCTCCCGTGCATGGCTGCTTCTGCCGGGGCTTCTTGCCATCGTGACTGCGCTGTTCGCGGGGCGGGTTTTCTGCGGCTATATCTGCCCCATGGGGGCAATTCTGGATGCGGTACAGGCCGTTCAGAATAAAGTTGCCGGTAAGCGCCGATCAGCATTCGCCTCGTCGCCGGGGAAAGACCGTCTCTGGCGGCAGGGGAAATATTGGGTGCTGGCCTTCATGCTGGGCGCGGCGCTTGGCGGGACGAACCTATCCTTCTGGGCCGCGCCACTCCCGCTGGTTACCCGGCTCTGCGCCCTGCTGGTGTACCCCTTCCAACTGGCGGCTGCCGCGCTGGGGCTGGCACCGTCTCCGTCTCTCTTCTGGCACCGGGGCCTTTCCACCAGCGATATCGCGCTCGGCTGCGCCATGCTGGAAAAAAGCGAGAAAATGGGCATCGGCCAGACGCTGCGCTTCCGGTGAGAGACGACGCATCATTACAGATATGGCGCGGGCATGTCCCGCGCCCTTCTCCGGCTTCTCACGCATCTGACGAAAGGAGTATTCGATGAACCGGACTGTCGTTCTGAACGGAAGCACCCTGACCACCGAAGAAGTGACCGCCGCCGCCCGTGGCGGAGCGCGAATCGAGATTGCCCCGGCTTCCCGGGAAAAGGCAATCGCCGTGCGCGCGCTTGTCATGGATATGCTTGAAGACAGAAACCTGCCCCGCATTTACGGTTTCAACACCGGCGTCGGCATGAATAAAGACTGGGATATCAGCGCCGAAGGCCTTGAGCGCTTTAACCGCTGCATGATTTATTCCCACAGCGCCGCCGTCGGCCCGGAAGCCACGGAAGAACACGTGCGGGCCACCATGATCGTGCGGCTGAACTGCCTTTTGACCCAGCGGGCCGGGGTGCAGCCGGAAGTCATGGCCATGTATGAAGACTTCCTCAACCACCGCATCCATCCCGTTATTCCCTCGCGCGGTTCCATCGGGGAATCCGATCTTGTGAACCTCGCCCACATCGGCCTGACCTTCATGGGCGAAGGCGAAGTGGATTACAACGGCGTACGCATGAGCACGGCGGAAGCCATGGCCAAAGCGGGCCTGAAACCGCTCCGCCTCGGCGCCAAGGATGGTCTTTCCATCGTCAATTCATCCGCGTTCGGCGTTGGCCGCGCGGCCTTGTTGATGGAAGACACTCGCGCCCTCATGGATATGATGGATCTCATTTACGCGCTGGCTCTGGAAGGCCTCGGCGGGCACGTGACGCCCCTTGATCCGGCCGTCTATGTGCCGCGCCCCGTTCCCGGCCCCATGGGTACCGCTGCACGGGTCCGCAAATATCTGGAAGGGAGCTTCCTCTGGGAACCGAGAACCGGAAAATCCCTGCAGGATCCCCTGTGTTTCCGTTCCGCCTGCCATATCAACGGCGCGGTACGCGACGCCATGGAGTATGTGGATAGCTTCCTCAGCTTGCAGATGAACTGCTCGGATGAAAACCCCTGTCTTATCGAAGACGAGCGCCGCATTATTTCCTGCTCCAACTTCGATCCGACCTCCCTTGCCATCGGCTTTGAAATGCTCGGGCAGGCGCTTTCGCACGTTTCCAAAAACATCTGCTACCAGATGATAAAGCTCGGCAACAACTACTTTACCGAACTGCCGCGCTTCCTTTCCCCCGACGGCACTTCTGTCATGGCCTTCACCACGAACCAGAAGACCTACACCATGCTGGATGCCGAAAACAGGCTGCTCTCCAACCCCGTTTCCGTGGATTACATCTCCGTTTCGGGCGAAGTGGAAGACCATGCGACAAACCTTCCGCTCATCGTCC
>JAJDHY010000094.1 GCA_030266385.1 Desulfovibrio sp. OttesenSCG-928-I05 | reverse complement strand
CGCCGTAGACGATGGCGATGCGGTCGCACACCGATTGCAGTTCCGCGAGTTCCGAGGATGTAATGACGATGGTTACTCCCTTTTCCGCGTTGAGACGGCGAAGGAGATCCAGCACCAGCGTTTTCGCGCCGATATCAATGCCGCGTGTGGGTTCGGATACGAAAAGCAGATCCGGGTTCAGGGTCAGCGCGCCCGCTATGCAGACTTTCTGCTGGTTGCCGCCGGAAAGTCTGCGTACCGCCTGTTCCGGCCCGGTGCAGCGGATATCAAGCTCACGGATCATGTGCAGCGCGTGTTCGCGCATGGCGGCAAAATCCGTCAGCGCCGCTCCGGCTGCTTTTTTCAAAAATTTTCCCTGCAACTGCATGGCCTTGATGGCGATATTCTCTTCAATGGATTGATCCAGCAGCAGGCCCACGTCGCGGCGGTCTTCGGAAACAAAGGCCATACCCGCACGGAGCGCGGCGGCGGCATCGTTCAGGGGAACCGGCATGCCGTTCTTTTTCATGCTCCCGCTTGCCGGGTACAGCCCCATGATGCCGTTGGCTATGCCTATCTTTCCCTGACCGGCCAGCCCGCCGATACCGAAAATTTCTCCCTTGTGGATGGAAAGGTTCACGCTCTTTACCGGCTCCCCTGGCATATCGACCCGCAAATCGGTCAGGGAGAGGATGGTATCATCCGTTGCGCAGCTTTCGCAGCGTTCGCCGACCTCGATTTTGCGGCCGACCATCATTTCCGCCATTTTCTGCACGTCCAGTTCGCCCTTGCGCATGCTGCCGACGACTTCGCCGTCGCGCATCACCGTGACCTGATCGGAAATGGTGACCACTTCTCCCAGCCTGTGGGAGATGAACAGAATGGAAATACCCTTGTCCGCGAGTCGGCGCATGGCTGCCAGCAGCGTATCCGCCTCGGATTCCGTGAGTACGGCGGTGGGTTCATCCAGCACCAGCAGTCTGATTTTCGACTTGTCCAGTTCCCGGGCAATTTCGATGAACTGCATGTAGCCCACGGGCAGGCCCCGTACCGGGCGCATGGCGTCAAGCGAAACGTCAAGGGACTGGAGCACCGAGGAAACATCCTTGCGCATGGCCGGGTAATCCAGTTTTTCCAGACGGGTTCCCATACGGCCGAAAAGGCGGCTGAAAATGGTGGGGCGGGTGGTTTCACGGTTCAGCTTGACGTTTTCAAGCACCGTGAAACCGGGGAGCAGCACGAATTCCTGGTGCACCATGCCGATGCCGCAGTTCATGGCTTCTTTGGGGCTGGAAAGGTTCACCGGCTTGCCGCCGATATGAATTTCTCCTGAAAAGCCGCCGGTTGTGTGAATAACCGGCATACCGAACAAAATATTCATCAAGGTGGATTTGCCCGCGCCGTTTTCACCGATCAGGGAATGGATTTCCCCCGGCCCGACGCTGAGCGAGACATCTTTCAGCACCTTGTTCCCGGCGTAGGATTTACTGATGTTCCGCAGTTCCAGCATGCGATGTTCCCCCTGGGTTGCGAGCGGGATTGTGAGGCGGCCGGCGCGCCCCGCCGCGAGGGGCAGGGGCGCGCCGGGCAGTGGAAAACAGGGGCTATTTCTTGTCGAAAAGGTAGTACTCGCCCGCTGTGAGCAGGAAGTTACCGGTTTCTTCGTTATAGGTGCGAATCTGGGTGTCCTGCCCCAGGTTTTTGCGGATCAGGCTTTCCATGTGCGCACGGTCATAGCCTTTGATCCGGCCTTCGGCCACGTCAAAGCAGTATTCAACGGCGGCGCGGGAAACGCCCAGGGTGTAAGGCACCGCGGGGGTCGCGAAACGGCCGGTCACTCCGGCTTCATTCAGCTTGGTCTGGATCGCGTCGAGGGCAAAGGCCACGTCGCCGCGCTTTTCGGAAGGAATGGAGATACCCAGCGCGCCGGGATAGCCGAGGTAAGGGCTGGGGTCGCAAAGGTCAATGACCATGGCCTTGGCGTTGACGGCGGAACGGATCATGGGTTCCATCATGGAAACGTTGGTGCCGAAGAACACGGAATCATTGCCGTACTTGGCGACCTGACGGGGAATATCCTCGATCATGAACTGCTGCGTACCGGCAACGCCGGCATCGCCCGTGGGGTCCGGCGCGTTAACGGAAACAAAGGTAATGCCGTACTTTTCACATTCGCGCTGGATGCGGCCGACCCGTTCGACGTTCAGCGGGCGGGACATGTGGCGCGGGAACGAGTAGTGAAAATAGGTTTTCGCGCCCATTTTGGCGGCAAGGGGAATGGCCATTTCGCCACGCACGGGGTGGTCGGCATCAAGCACGATGTCGTTCACCGAGGCCATGAGCAGGGGATCTTCATGGGCGTTATTGCTGATGAAGAAGATGTCGGGGCGGAATTCCTTGACCTTCTGGATGCCCGCAACGCAGCCCGGAACGGCCTGGTTCAGGAAAATGGCCTTGACTTCGGGGTCGGTCGCCATGTTCAGAATCTGCTGGATAGTGGTTTCCTGCTCGTTCATGAACATGTCGGGATAGGTCAGGTGAATGACCCGGTCCGCTCCGTATTTTTCCACCATTTCCGTCGCGACGCGATACTCTTCTTCGTTCTGCGAGGTCGTGCCACTCAGAAAACCGACCTTGGGAGCGGCAAAAGCCGCAGCGGCGGGAGCGAGCAGCGCGCAGACAAGACCCGCGAACAAAACCTTGTGCAACAGTTTGAACATGATGATCCTCCAGAGATTACAGTGTTGACGGCTTGCACTCCTGAGAAATGTTTGATAAAAATGTACCTAATAAGACCAATCGTGTCAATAAGGGGTTCGATATTTCAGCATTAATACATTAAAATCAGTATATTAATGTTGAAGATAAAATTTTCTAAATGTTTGTTTCAAAACATAGATTTGTCCTGTATAAGTCTCTTGTGATCGCAATCCCTGTACAGGAGGCAACGCCATGAGGCTTGATGAACTGGTACCTTTTCCGACCAAGAAGCGGCGGGACATTATTTATGAGAAGCTGGAAGAGCTGATCGAAAGCGGGCACTGGAAGCCGGGTGAGCAATTGCTGACCGAAAAGGAGCTGAGCGAGCGTTTCAACGCGGGGCGTTCCACGGTCCGGGCCGCCCTGGAGCGTTTGCGGAACAGGGGGCTTATCGAAAGCTGTCCCGGTAGGGGAACCTTTGTCAAAAGCCAGCCGGTGGTTTCGCCGGAGCTGTTCGACTCGTCCCTGCCCGAGACGTTCACCAAGGAAGAGCTTTTGCAGATCATGGATTTCCGGTTCTGCGTGGAGCCGGTCATCGCTTCGCTGGCCACGCAGTACGCGACACGGCAGGAAATAGAGCGACTGCGCGAACTGACCGACACCATGAAGAATAACCCCATGCAGGGGTCGGAACTGTACGCCGAAAACGACCTGCGTTTTCATATCCTGCTGGCGGAAATATCGCGCAACGATCTTTTTCTTACGGCGATGAAGGCTGTCAAGCCGCTGATGGCCAAGCAGCACGTGATTACATCGTCGGTGCCGGAAATGCGCCCCATGGGGCCGCGTTACCACTACCAGCTGATTGAGGCGCTGGAAGAAAGACTGCCGCGCAAGGCAGAAGCGGTCATGCGCGCGCATATTGATGAAACATATCATTATATCAAAAAGATACCGCTATAAAATCAACCCGGAGCATGCGCGTGCGTCCGGCAATTTCAAGGCCCTCCCATGGACGAAAAAACGCTGAAAGAGCTGAAAAGCCAGAAAATGCGCAGTATCGCGGCCGAAATGGATGCCCTTAAACTCGGCGCGGGCTGGACGCCCGCCGAGTTGGACAAGCCGCAGATCATGATCCAGAGTTCCATGGGAGAAAGCCATCCGGGCAGCGTGCACCTTGGCCGCCTCGCGGAGATCGTGAAAAAAAGCCTGGCCGAAGAAGGCGCGCGGGGTGCGTGTTATGCGGTGACGGATATTTGTGACGGTATCGCGCAGGGGCATGCCGGGCAGAATTATTCCCTTCTTTCGCGTGACATGATCTGCAATATGGTCGAAGTGCAGGCAGGGGCCACGCCCTTTGACGGGCTTGTCTGTCTTTCCAGCTGCGATAAATCCGTACCGGGCCACCTTATGGCTATCGCGCGGCTGGATATGCCTTCAATATATATCCCCGGCGGGGCCATGCATGCGGGGCCCGACAGCCTGACCCTTGAAATGATAGGGGCGTATTATGCCGCATGGCGGCGGGGCGAGCTGACGGAAGAGGAATTCGCGCAGTACAAGGAAAATGCCTGTCCCAGTTGTGGGGCCTGCCAGTTCATGGGCACGGCTTCCACCATGCAGGTCATGGGTGAAGCGCTGGGGCTGGCCCTGCCCGGTGCGGCGCTTATTCCCGCATCACGGGATGATCTGGACCGTTCCGCCGCCAGGGCCGCCGTCGCGCTGGCCCGTCTGGTGGCGGCTGGAATTACCGCCAGGGATATTCTTACGGAAAAAGCCTTCGCCAATGCCATCGCCGTACACGCTGCCGTAGCCGGTTCCAGCAACGCGCTGCTGCATCTGCCCGCTGTGGCGCGTGAAGCCGGTATCAGCCTGAAACCGGAACTTTTTGACACCACCCACCGCCATGTGCCCTGGCTTGCCGACATCAAGCCCAGCGGCAAACTCCCCACGGAATTTTTCTGGCCGGCAGGCGGGGTTCCCGAAATCATGCGCCAGTTGCGTGAGCTCGGGGCGCTGCATCTTGACGCGTTGACCGTTACCGGGAAAACGCTGGGAGAAAACCTGGACGATCTGGAGCGCGAAGGCTATTTCCGGGAGCATGCGGCGCTGCTCGAAGCGGGCGGCAAGGCCGTGCGTGACGTGATCCGGCCTGTGAGCGACCCGCTGGGCGCGGGCGGGGCCATTTCCGTCCTGCGCGGCAACCTCGCGCCGGAAGGGGCAGTGGTCAAGCATGCGGCGGTTCCCGCGAAAATGATGACCATGACCGGGCGCGCACGCCCCTTTGACGGCGAACAGGAAGCCTATCAGGCCATAGTTTCCGGCCGGATCAAGCCGGGGGATGTTGTCGTGATCCGCTACGTCGGGCCAAAGGCGTCCGGCATGCCGGAAATGTTCTATCCCACGGAAGCCCTTGCGTCGGATCCGAAACTGTACGACACGGTAGCCCTGATCACAGACGGTCGTTTTTCCGGGGCCACGCGCGGCCCGGCCATCGGGCATGCTTCACCGGAAGCGCTTGCGGGAGGCCCCATCGCGCTGGTGGAGGAAGATGACCTCATCGCCATTGATATTCCTGCCCGCACCCTTGCTCTGGTGGGCGTCAAAGGTGCCCCTCTCGAACCGGAAGCGCTGGAAGCCATTCTTGCCGAGCGGAAAAAGAAACTCACCCCTCCGCAGATCAAGCACACGGGCGTTCTGCGCCTGTTCACCGACCGGGCCGTTTCCGCCATGCTGGGCGGGTATATGGCGTAGGGTGTGTCCGCCGTCCCTCTCCCCTAGAAGTCTGCACCCCCATAAGAAAAGGCGGCTACGCATCGCGTAACCGCCTTTTCCTGTTTACATTCTGGTACCGGGAGCGAGACTCGAACTCGCAAGGGGTCGCCCCCGGTGGATTTTGAGTCCACTGCGTTTACCATTCCACCATCCCGGCACACGGAAGGGATTAAGCTACGCCCGCTCCGCTGTCAAGTCCGCACGCCGCCCTTCCTGCCGTTTCTGGGCCGCGCTAGCTCTGATCTTCCCGCATCTTGCAATCTTTTCGCGAATGACGAATAACAGGCGGGTCAGGGCATACCCTGCCAGCCGGACGGCGCGGCCGCCGACTTCCCTTCTTCCACCGCTCCGCATTATCCCCGCGTACACCGGGCGTGGAGCACTTTCCGGGAGGCTATCATGTACGATCTGGTGATCAGAAAAGGAACGGTCATAGACGGCACCGGCGCGACAGGCTATGTCGCCGATATCGCCATAAAAGACGGAAAAATAGCCCGCATCGCCCACAGCATCGCTGAAAAAGCCGCCGAAACCATCGAGGCGGACGGCCTGATCGTCAGTCCCGGTTTCGTCGATATGCACAGCCATTCGGACCAGCGCTGTCTGTTCAATAATACCGCATCCAATTACCTCGAACAGGGTATCACCACCGAAGTCATGGGCCAGTGCGGTATCGCCGTGGTTCCCTACGACGAATCCTACGAAACCGAAATACGCACCCTCGGCGTTTCCGTCCCCGAAGAAAAGCTCGCCGCCTTCCGCGCCATAAAAAACGTCGGGGATTTTCTCGATATGGTGGATCGTTACGGTAACGGCACCAACGTCGCCGTCCTGCTGGCCCA
>JAJDHY010000093.1 GCA_030266385.1 Desulfovibrio sp. OttesenSCG-928-I05 | reverse complement strand
CCGGGAACGGCATTTCCGGGATGATCTTTTCTACCGCCTCAACGTGCTGCCGCTGCATGTGCCGCCCCTGCGGGAACGGCAGGATGATATTATTCCGCTCTCGCTCTTTTATCTGAAAAAATTCAACACCCAGTACAACGTCAAGGCCGTTTTTTCACCGGAAGCTCTGGCCGCTCTGGAAGCGCTCGACTGGCCGGGGAATGTCCGGGAACTGCGCAACATGATCGAACGGCTGGTGGTGACGGGCGGCGCTTCGGTACTGCGGGCGGCTGATATCGCGCTTTTTTCGTCGCGGCCCGCCCAGCCGGTGATGACTCGACAGGCCGGGCTTCCCGCGTCGACTGACATTCAGCCGGAACCCGGAGGACAAGCGGAAGGGGTTGCGGTGCGGGGGCTGATGCCGCTGGAAGAGGCGGTCGCATCCGTTGAACGGCAACTGCTGGAAAAAGCGAAACGTGAAGGCCGGAGCTGCCGGAAAATGGCGGCGCTACTCGGTGTCAGTTACTCAACCATCGCCCGGAAATTGCAGCAATACAACCTGTAACAGGACCGCGTTTCCGTAGCGGGCATATTCAGGAGATTATCATGCGAAATACCCTGCTTGAAAAACTGCAACGCAAGGAAAAGCCTGTCGGCACGTTCTTTTTCATGGGCAACGCGGCTGTGGCGGAATGCCTTGCCCTTTCGGGCGTCGACTACATTATTGTGGATATGGAACACGGCCCCTTCGGCATAGAAAGCGCTGCGGATATCATGCGCGGTGCGGAACTGCGCGGCGCAACCGTCCTTGCCCGCATACCGGACGGCAGCAGGACGTCCGTTCTGAAAGCGCTGGATATCGGCGCGCAGGGGCTGGTTGTGCCCAATATCCGCTCCGTGCAGGAGGTGCGGAACCTTGTGGAATACGGCAAGTATTTTCCGCAGGGTTTGCGCGGCCTTGCCATGTCCCGCGCCGCCGGATACGGGTTCGCGGATCACGCCGCCGGGGATATCGGGGAATACATGAACGCCTGCAACCGCGAAACGCTGCTGCTTCCCCAGTGCGAAACCGCCGAGTGTCTGGAACATATCGAAGAAATAGCGGCTCTGGACGGTATCGCGGGTATTTTTGTCGGCCCCTTTGACCTTTCCATCGCTCTCGGCAAACCCGTGCAGTTCGGGAACCCCGAATTCAAGGCGGCCATTGCCAGAGTACTTGCGGCCTGCGCGGCGGCGGGGAAATTCTGCTTTATTTTCGGCGCGAGCGTCGATGCCGCCAAAGCCGCCTTTGAGCAGGGATTCGACAGCGTTGTGCTGGGCACGGACAGCAGCTTTTACGTTCAGGCCTTTCAGCGGATAGTCGGGCAGGTGAAAGGCGAATAGGGGACACAGGGTTCAGCCGTGGCGGGCGGCGTGGGACAGTTCGGGCTGTCTGAACGCGGGCTGCGTCCCGGCGGCTCCCGCCGCCCTGCATTCGGCACAGAGACCGTAGAGGCAGCGGGTGAGGTCGGAAAGGATGAAACCGTGTTCCAAAGCCACTTCGATCTGGGCTGCCGAAAGTTTTTTGCTGTTGATCTCAACAACCGCACCGCACGCGCGGCAGATCAGATGATCGTGGGCGCTTTGCGGATGGATGACCTCAAAACGGGACACGCCATCCGCAAAGTGCATTTCCGCCAGCAATCCGGCCTCCATAAGCAACTTCACCGTGCGGTACACGGTTGCCTGCCCTATGCCGGGTTCTGTCTCCCGCAAGATGTCGTATAGTTCTTCTATGCTGTGATGGCCGGGTGTTTCATGCAGCAGTTCCGCAATGGCGAGGCGCTGTCGCGTGGTATGAAGGCCTTTTCCTTCCAGAAAATGTGTGAAGTGCTCCGCATAATGGTGCATTGCGCGACTCCGTGGGGCGCTATGCGCCCCGGTAGCAGGTTCAGGTGATGCCGTCGGGGGGGGGCCATTGTGCCGTTCCGCGCAGTCTGGTTGCGTACCGGCAAACCATACGTGCGCGGGAACGGGGAATGGATGGCTATTCGCGCCGCCCCGGGCCTCCACTGCGTCCACCGGTCCGCCCTTCGGCCCGTTCACCGGCCCGGCAGCGTGGGCCGCGTTCGCCCCGGCAGTCGCCCTCATGGCGCATACAGCGCTCCGGCATCTGGTCCGCTCTCTGGCAGCCCCGGTCCTCCGGCCCGTGCCCGCGTCCGTGCCCGCACCCGTGTTCATGCGGGCCGAAACCATGCGGACCGTGCCCGTCGTGGCGTCCGCGTCCTTCCCCGTGCGGGCGTCCTTCGTGGGCACGATCAACGGGGCCGCAGACGGCTTCCATGCCATCCACAAGTTTTTCCAGAAGTCCGCCCAGCTGTTCATGTTCTTCCGGTGAGAGCACGGTGAAGAAACGTTCCATACTGCTCTGGCGCTGTTCCTCTCCGGCACAGGCTGCGGCATCGCCCGCGGCGGTGAGGCCGAGGGTGTAGCCGCGCCTGTCTTCCTGATCCCGTTCACGGGTGATCAGCCCCCCGCGTTCCAGTTTACCCAGCAGTTCACTGAGGGACGCGGAACGGACCCGGAGCATGCCCATCAGGTCACGCTGGCTCGTGGGGCCGTTTCTTTTGAGAATATGCAGGACATGATTCTGCGCGTGGTGAGCGTGCCCGTGCTGGTGATGGGCGCGGGCCATGCACATCATAACCTGGCGGAACTGGTGGAACAGCTTTTCGGCGGCGCTGTTTGTTTCAGCGACGGATGGTGTTGTTATGGTTGTATCATTCATGGAAATTCTCCTGTTGCGGGACTGTGAATCCCTTTGTGAATTGTGCGCCCCGTCCGTGCGGGCGTCCTTGGCCTGCATGGCCTTCGTCATGGTGATGCACATGGTGCGGGTGTCTGGTATGTTGTGTAAACATTGTATACATATTCCTTATGGATAATTAATAGGTACCTTCGCAATGACATATAGGGCTGTTTCTGGGTGCGGTCAAGATAAAAAGGTACCTTCTTATTTAATTTGTCGGATGCTGGTTCTGTTTGCTGTTGTCAGAGGCCTCTGCGACAGCGGTTTGACGAGGATAGAGAGTCTGGCGAACCGGAGGAAGGCTCCCGGCATGCCGGGATATCAGGCACAGTTGACCGTCGAGGGGCGTGGCGTTACATATGTAACTTCGTTATCCGGTAGCATTCGTGAGGAATCATGCGTCTGACAGTCCAAAAGGCCAGGCGGCTGGAACAGGTCGCCCGGCTGTACTATGAAGAGAACAAAAACCAGCATGAAATTGCTGCCGCGCTCGGCGTATCGCGTCCGCTGATCAGCCGGATGCTGCAGGAAGCGCGGGACGCGGGCATTGTTTCCATCCGCATTATTCCGCACGGCGAACAGGAAAGTCCGGTACTGATCGCGGCAAAGGAACGTTTCGGCCTTGCGGGCGGGCGGCTTACGCCCTTTCAGGCGGATAACGCCAAGCTGAACGAAAGCATCGCCCATGCGGTTATGGACTGTATTGACCAGCTCGGCGGCGGGCGGGTCGGCCTTGGCTGGGGGCATATTATCGGCGCGATGGTGCGGATTATGGAAAAACGCCCCCCGGCCCGGAGCAGCATCAGCCACGTTGTGCCCATGGTGGGCAACAGCGGTATTTCCATCCGCAACTACCACTCCAACGAAAACGTTCGCATCGTGGCCCATCATGCCATGGCGACGCCGCAGTACCTGCACACCCCGGCCTTTGCCGAGACGGCCGAGGAACTTGAACTGTGGCGGAAAACCGAAAACTACAAGGCCGTGAGCCGGGAATGGAACAGGCTGGATATAGCCCTTGTCAATATCGGCAACCACCCCTCAACGCCGGATTTCGCCTCCCATGCGCGGTACGGGGATCTTTTGTCCCGCAGGCAGGCCGTGGGCCGCATGATTGCCTACTACTACACGCGGAACGGAGAAATCATCGTCTCGGATACGGATTACGCCGTGCAGATCCCGTGTGCGTCGCTATCGCGCAGCCGTCACGTGGTGGGGGTCTGTTCCGCCAACATCAATCGGCAGACCCTTGAAGGCGCGCTCAATACCGGGCTCTTCACCCATGTCGTCGCCTGTGAAAACCTGATGCAGGAAGTCATGGACGCCGTGCAGTCCTGATTTGTTACATATGTAACATAAAAAATATTCATTTTCTTCCTCTGTCTCCAAGCCGTTTTCATCCCTGTATATTTTTCAAAACCATTGCCCTGCACACATCTTTCGTGATGCGGGCACTCTTGACATGCGCCCGGATATCACGCAAGTGTTGAACAAATGTAAGACGCCTATACAAAGGAGTTACATATGTTACTCAATAAGGCGAAGCTTTCCGGCATGTTTCTCGCGGCGGCGGCGTTGTGGCGGGATAACATCGCGCTTCTCAGCGACATTGATTCCCGTTTTGGGGACGGCGACCACGGGGTCACCATAGGCAAGATAGCCACGCTATTCACGAGCAGTGTCGAAGGGTGGGGGGATGCGTCGCTTCACGATTTTATCGAAACGCTCGGTGAAGATATCATGAGTATTGGCGGCGGCAGCGCAGGGCCGTTGTACGGTTCCCTTATCGGCGGGCTGGCTGTTCCCTTGGGTACGGAAGAGAGTATCGACGGCCCGATGCTCAAGAAAATGCTCGCGGCCAGTCTGGAGGAGATGTTTGATCTCACCACCGCCCGCGCCGGGGCCAAGACCATGATGGACGCCCTTATCCCCGCCGTGCAGGCAGCCGGAGAAGCCGAAGGCGATGTCGCGGATATCCTCCTTGCCGCCGCCAAAGCCGCCGAAGAAGGCGCAAGGGCCACGCAGAATATGGTTTCAAAGTTCGGCCGCGCCAGAAGCTACGGCGAACAGACTCTGGGAACCCCGGATGCCGGGGCCGTCAGCACATCGCTGCTGTTCAGGGGACTGTGCAACGGCGCTTTGGCGTAGTGCAGGTATTATGAATGCCTCCGGCGGCCAGGGCTTCGCCCTGGACCCACCAGGGGGATGATAGCTCTGCTCTCTTTATCCGTACGGCTCGAAGACTCGCCTACGGCTAAAGTACCCCTGGACCCCGCGATATGGATTGGTAAATATTACACAACATTAGAGTTTAATTTTCGTCCGGCGCATACCAGCGAACGCGGTATTACCTGTGCTTACGGGACGGGCGGCGATGCACACCGCCAATGCATATAACTTTTTCAAAGCTACAATGTTCTCATTCTCTATACGCGCATAGCGCCAACCAACGAACCCGGTTTAGGAGGACTGCCTCATGAAAATGAAAAAATTCATCAACGCGCCCGAGAACCTGACCCCCGAATTGCTGGAAGGCTTTGTCGCCGCTAACCGGGATCTAGTTTCGTTGCAACCCGGCAACATGGTCGTCAACAACGCGCTTGCCGCCGCGAACCGGGTGACCATTGTCACTCAGGGGGGATCCGGTCACGAGCCTGCCATCAGCGGGTTTGTGGGCGAAGGCATGGTTGACGTTTCCGTTGTGGGTGATGTGTTTGCCGCGCCCGGACCGCAAGCCTGTGTGGACGCCATCAAACTGGCGGACAAGGGCAAGGGGGTACTGTACATCGTGCTCAACCATGCGGGCGACATGCTGACCGGCAACCTCACCATGAAACAGGTGAAGAAAGAAGGGTTGAACGTCATCAAGGTTGTGACGCAGGAAGATATTTCCAACGCGCCACGTGAAAACAGCGAAGACCGGCGCGGCCTTGTCGGCTGCATCCCCACTTACAAAATAGCCGGGGCCGCTGCCGCGCAGGGTAAATCTCTGGAAGAAGTGGCCGCCGTGGCCCAGCGTTTTGCCGATAACATGGCCACCCTTGCCGTGGCCGCGCGTGGCGCGACGCATCCTTCCACCGGCAGCATGCTGGCTGATCTCGGTGAAGATGAAATGGAAATCGGCATGGGCCAGCATGGTGAAGGCGGTGGCGGACGCCAGCCCATGAAGAGCGCCGACGAGACGGCTGAAATCATGATCAACGGACTTCTGGCCGATCTTTCCATAAAGTCCGGCGAAAAGGTTATGCTTATCCTGAACGGGACCGGCGCGACGACCCTGATGGAACTCTTTATTGTCTACCGCCGTTGTGAACAGCTTCTGAAAGCCAAAAACATCGAGATCGTGGCCAACGTTGTGGGTGAACTGCTCACCGTTCAGGAACAGGCCGGATTCCAGATGTTCATGGCCCGCATGGATGACGAACTGCTGGAACTGTGGAACGCTCCCTGTGTGACGCCGTACATGAGAAAATAGCAAAGGGTATCCCCGGCAGCCGGACTGCCCCTGCCTCTCGCAGGGGCAGCCCCGGCTCACCGGACCCGCTTCCCGAAGCGCCCCCATAGTAAAGGCTGTCACCACCCTACACCTTT
>JAJDHY010000092.1 GCA_030266385.1 Desulfovibrio sp. OttesenSCG-928-I05 | reverse complement strand
CCACACCGTTTCTCATGTCTCGTGACCCACTAAACGCTTACGGGACTGGCCGCGATACTAGCAGCAGCCAGAGCGTTCACTCTCCTTCAGCGGCAGAGCGCTCTCCCCCCAGCACTTCATCAACCCAGGCCGGCACGATTTCAGATGCCGGGCCATAGCGCCCTTCATGAAACCCGCCCGCGACAAGCGAGCGTTCGAGATTCAGCTCCAGCGTGTGCGCCCCGTAATGCCGCGCCGTCTGGCAAAACCCGGCGGCAGGATAGACATTGCCCGAAGTACCGATGGAAACAAACAGACGGCACGTACGCAGCGCCCGCTCGATTTCATCCATGTACAAGGGCATCTCCTCAAACCATACGATATGCGGCCGCATCGCGCCACGCTTCCCGCAGGAAGGACAAACGCTGTCCCCATCCATATCCTCTTCCCAAGGACACACGGCGGAACAGGCGGTACAGCGGGCTTTATAAAGCTCCCCATGCATGTGCAACAGCGCCTTCGTCCCGCCACGCTCGTGCAGATCATCCACATTCTGGGTAATGACAAGCACGGATTCGGGCGATTCCCTCTCCAGACGGGCCAAAGCCCTGTGCGCGGCATTGGGCTGAATGGCGGCATCCTGCAGCGCACGCCGCCGCTTGTTGTAAAAATCAAACACCCTGGCAGGATTACGACGAAACCCGCCCGGCGTGGCTACGTCTTCGATCCGTTCATTTTCCCAGAGCCCGCCGGTATCGCGAAACGTATCAATACCGCTTTCCTTGCTGATGCCCGCACCGGTCAGAACAACAATCATAGCTCCCATCACCAGCCCCGTTCGGCGTACCAGCCGAGAGATTTCATCAGCAGCTCGTTATCACGATGAAAGCGGACCTGAAAGCGGATGAACCCCGACGGCATGCCGGGAATACTGTCGCAATCGCGGACAATAAGCCCCTGCTCCAGCAGCTTTTCCCGGAGGGAGGCGGACGAAAGCCCCGGCAGCAATCCCGCCGTGATAAAACTCGGGCCTTCGAACACGAAATCCGGGTTGAAGCATTCCATGCGCCGCGTCTGCCGGGCCATATCCACGCGTTCCATCCGCATGGGGGCGAGACGTTCACGGTATTCAGCCATATTCGCCAGAAAGGCGAGCCCCATATCCTGCGCAAAAGAAGAAACGCTCCATGGCGGGCGGATGCGTGCCAAACGGCGGATCTGACTTTCCCCGCCGAGCAGATAGCCGAGACGAATGCCGGGACAGGCGTAAAACTTGGTGAAGCTGTTCATGGTGAAAAGCGCCACCCCGGACCGCACCCACTTGCTATACGCGACATAGCTATTCTGGCTGTATTCCGGCTCGCCCCACAAAAATTCGCGGTAGGTGTTATCCACAAGCACGCGGGGCACGCGCAGCACGCCGAAAAGCTCCTGAATATTGGGGTACGCCACCGCAGCGGGGTTGTTGGGACAGCAGACCACGGCCAGATCGGCGTCACTATCCCATATCCGGCGCAGTTCACTGGAGCCGCAGATGAATTCCTGCTCCGGCGGCGGGGTGATTACTTCATAGGGGATACCGAACGCCACGCAGACCCTGGCGTATTCGGAAAACATGGGACCGAGCAGCAATACCTTGCGCGGCGCCATGGCGGTCATGAACAGCCAGATAAGGTCGGCGGAACCGTTTCCGACCAGCACGCGTCCGGGATCAAGTTCTTCATGCGCGCTGATCGCGCCCACAAGCGCGGTGCAATCGCTGTCCGGGTAAATGGCGTAGGCCACGGGGGTTTCGCGGATCAGGCGGGCTGTTACGTCTTCGGCAAACACATGTGTGTTGCTGCTGAAATCGATAAAATCGGCGGCCCGGCGACCGTATTTTCTGGCCTGAGCCAGAATATCCCCGCCGTGCAGGGACAGAAGATCAAGATTTCCGCCCGCATTGGCGGCGGGACGGGGACCGGAAGGAGGAAAGGAATTGTCGCTTGTATTCATAGCGTGTTGTTTATCACTTGCCTGACGGCGCTAAGGATTTATCTTGAAACCCGGGAATCAAAAAATTACTCTGCTCCAGGTCCGCCGCCAAGGCAAGCGCAAAGCGGCAGTGCGCGCGTCCGGTCTGATACGGCGGGCGCATTCGTTGCCGCGACGCCCGTTGTCATACGAAGCGCTTTGGGGTAGGTAGCACGGAAAAGGAGCCGGAATGTCTGAAGAAGCCAGAGAACGAGTCCGCCAGCACGTGGAAGCGGGCTTACGCGCGCGCGAAGCGTTTTTTGCCGCCCATACGGATACGGTTATCGAAGCCGCCCGCGCCATCGCCGTCAATCTTGCACGGGGCGGCAAGGTGCTTTTGTGCGGCAACGGCGGCAGCGCCGCCGACGCGCAGCACCTGGCCGGGGAATTCATAAACCGCTTCAAGATCGACCGCCCCCCGCTCGCCGCCATTGCCCTTTCCACGGACAGTTCCGTTATGACGGCCATAGGGAACGATTTCAGTTTTGACGATATTTTTTCCAAGCAGGTCCAGGCCCTCGGCAGACCCGGCGACGTGCTGATCGGCATTTCCACGTCGGGCGGCAGCGCCAACGTGCTGCGCGCCATGGAAGCCGCCCGGGCGGCGGGCGTCATGACCATCGGCCTCACCGGGCGCGACGGCGGGGCCATCGCGCGGCTCAGTGACATATCCCTGAACGTGTCCGCCCAGATCACGGCGGTGGTGCAGGAAGTGCACATTGCCATCGGCCACCTCTTGTGCGAACTGGCCGACTACTATCTTTTTGAAAATGCCCTCGCTCTTGCTCCCTATCTGGAGGGAGCGCAGGAATAAGGATTACGCCATGCCCATCTATGAATATCAGTGCAATCGCTGCGACAAGGAATTTGAAGATATCGTTTCCAACGCGCAGGATCTTCCTTCCTGCCCGTCCTGCGGCAGCGCCGACACCCGCAAACTCATGTCCTGCGCCTGCCGTTCCCGGAACGGCGATGGCGGCGGCGATTACAGCGGCGCGAGCTACGGCGGCGGCGGTGGCGGCTGTGCGGGCTGCTCCGGCGGCAGTTGCGCATCCTGTCATTAAAATACGAACAGCTAACGCCTCACAGAGCCGTTTACCGGCGGGTTTTGCCCGCTGCTAAACGGCTTTTTAGTTGCACGGATTTGATAGGCGCATCCTTGCAGAGCATTCAAAGGAAACGGTTCTGCACCCGCCGCCGTATTCCGTTTTTTTCCCGACTCACGCCCCTCCCGCTGCCACCCGGCACCCGGCACCCGGCACCCGTCTTCCCGGCACCATTTTTGCTAGATACCGGAAAACACCGGCGCTGCGTCAAGGACACGACATATCCTTTGGCGCGGCCCCGGAAATTCCCGGTATTTCGGGCGCGAGGATACCCATGAAAGTTACCCGTTCCTTGTCTTTGCTGTGCATTGTACTCTTTGCCGTCAGCGGCTGTTCCACCGTCAACGATCACCTCAGCTTCGAGATGGGCTCCCAGCCGCTTGTGTACGTTGATCAATGGACTCGCCGTGACGCGCCTGTCGTGTATGTTTACCCCAAAGACGCCGCGGGCATGGACCCTTCCGTCTTCTTCGTGCCGTTCCGCGTGACCCAGAAAATCACCAATCCCGAAATGATCGGCTATGCCGAAGCCCGGTCCGTCTACCAGACCTGGCTTTCCATGGAGATTTTTTCCACCATGGAATTCGCGCCGGAACAGGGGCCGTACCGCCGCGACCGCGCCCTGGCCATGGCCCGCGCGCGCGGGGCTGACCTGCTTGTCGGGGGCTTTGTCACTTACTACCTCGCCGGGGGCAGCACCACCGAAAGCCAGTTGGCTATTCAGGTGGAAATGTATGATACCGCCTCCGGGGAGCTTGTCTGCTCCATGGCGCAATCAGCCCTGATGCCCGCACGGGAAACCAAGGATTACCTGCTCTTTGCCACCAAAACCCGGCTGCCGGGCGATCCCATGCAGGCCATGACCAGAACCATGGCCGAAGATATGGGAAAACTGCTGCGCGGCTGGTTCGGTTCCGGCAGTTCCGACG
Source organism: Desulfovibrio sp. OttesenSCG-928-I05 (assembly GCA_030266385.1). Taxonomy (GTDB): domain Bacteria; phylum Desulfobacterota; class Desulfovibrionia; order Desulfovibrionales; family Desulfovibrionaceae; genus JAJDHY01. The sequence continues at coordinate 2,426 of JAJDHY010000092.1, read as the reverse complement.
GATCCGGCGGCGACACGCGGCAAGGCCGTGTGGAAACCCGGCAGAACATTCGCCCGTCTTTCTAGAGTATCGTTTGAGAGTTCGCTTAACGGCGGGAAAACCGGCTACGCTGATCTTAGAACACGTCACCTGTAGCCAGACAATTGGGAAAACACGCATCAGCACAGGAAGGTTGTCAGTGAAACGAACGCGTATATCCTTTTTCAGGGTTCCCGCCCTGTTTTTCTTCCTGACGCTGGCGGGGATGTTTTTCGAACGCCCGTCCGGTCCCTTTGCCGCTTCGCCGGAACAGATGCGTCAGGCGGAAGCGGACTTCCGTGAGCTGGCCGTGCACGACACCCGGCCCCCTTTCATGATTGACGGAAGGCGCAGTTACGTCATTACCCCGGCCTTACGCGCCGAGATCGAATGCGCGGAGATTTCCGGCCCGCAATATACGATACTGCGGGAGAAAAGCCACACAGAGACAGACAGCCTGACGCGCCAGCCTCCCGCCCTTGTCGATACCACAGGCACGCGGGCGGTGTTTCTCAACCTCAAGCGGGATCTGACAAAGGGAGACGTGCGGCCGTACGTGCACGGTGGGCTTGGTGTGGCGTACGATCACGCCCTGGAAAAAGATGAAGCCGCCGTCGCTGTGTTCGGCAACACGCCCACGGTTGAATCCGGAAGCGATCCGCAGGACGCCCGCATCGCCTGGAGTGCGGGACTGGGTATGGATCTGCAAGCCGCCGAGGATGTGCAGGTGGATCTCGGATACCGCATGGCGGGTTCTGACGGAAGCGGCAAAAACCACAGCCGCAGCCTTCCCGCCACCGCCATGAACCCCACGTTCAGCGCTGACCCGTCCGGGGAAACAACGCATCTGTTTTCCGTGGGCGTCAGTATCGGGTTTTGAAGCGCTCCCGCGATCTTCCGGCGCGCTCCATGCATCCGCCCTGCCGTGCTGGCTTTTTTGCCACGCCTGCGGTACCCTTGCCGCCATGAAGGATGATTCCGCCACGCCCACAGCCACGCCCCCGCTCCTCGCCATAGAAGACCTTGCCGTGACCTTTGAAACGGATGCCGGGGATATCCCCGCCGTTGACGGCGTCACTTTCGCACTGGCCGCCGGGGAGGTGTTCTGTCTGGTCGGCGAATCCGGCAGCGGCAAAAGCGCGACAGCCCATGCCGTCTCCCGCCTTATTCCCAGCCCGCCCGGAAAAATCACCGACGGCCGTATCCTGCTGGACGGCACAGACCTGCTCCGGGTTTCCGAAAATGAGCTGCGCGAGTTGCGCGGGAACCGCATCGGCATGGTGTTTCAGGAGCCCATGACCTCTCTCAACCCCGTGTTTCGCGTCGGGGAGCAGATAGCCGAACCCCTTGTCCGCCATCGCGGCTATTCCCGGAAAGACGCACTGCGAAAAGCGACGGAACTGCTGCATGAAGTCGGCATCCCCGCCCCGCAGGACAGGGTGCGCGATTTCCCCCACCAGATGAGCGGCGGCATGCGCCAGCGGGTCATGATCGCCATGGCCATTGCCTGCGAGCCGAGCCTTGTCATCGCGGACGAACCCACCACCGCCCTTGACGTCACCATCCAGAAACAGGTTCTGAACCTGCTGCACGATTTGACGAAACGCAAAAACATCGGCCTGCTCCTGATCACGCACGATCTCGGCATTGTCCTCGATATGGCCGATCAGGTCGGCGTCATGTACTGCGGAAAGATCGTGGAACAGGCACCCGGCCCGGCCCTGTTTGCCGCCCCCTCCCATCCGTACATACGAAGGACGCAAATGGCCGGAGTCCTTGTACATGGGCTCACCGTCTTCATCCACGGCTTCGCAGCGGTCTGCCGAGCATAGTGCGTCAAAGGGGTCGATGACGGTTGCTCCAGCATCCAATCCTATCCGTGTCAGTTCATTCTGGATAGGGGAGTATTTTTCTTCCAGTATACTTCTGGCAATACCACCCGTTTGATAGTCAAGGGAATGTGGAAGCTGCGTAAAACTACGCTTTCCCATCAGCTCCGCCGGGTCCAGTTCAGGCCCCTGCGGTATGGTGAGCAGTAAAATAACGTTTTTATCGATATCGACGAAGCTTTTAATATAGTCATGTAACGTATTGAAAACTATTTTCGCAGAACCATCACTCATGGATGTTTCTTTTACGGTTCCCATACCTTCAGTAAAATAACCTACCCATGATGCAGCAATGACAACAGTATCTATACTGTCATCTGACTTTGCAATGTCAAACGCTTTCCCAGCGTAGTTATTATGTTTTGACGAGGAGGCTTCGTATTCCATTCCCGGGACAGGTATCAGCCCTCCACGGGTTACAAAAATAACATTTTTTGCTTCTTCGGGCAACGTATCTTGCAAGAATTGCACTCTTGGCCAATATTGCTCCATGTTTGAGTCGCCGATAAACAGCACGGT
>JAJDHY010000091.1 GCA_030266385.1 Desulfovibrio sp. OttesenSCG-928-I05 | reverse complement strand
ATTACCTGTGAGTATACATTATGAGATATTTTCGGTCCAGACTTTTTCTCTTTTTATTGCATACAACAAACCCTTTCGCTGTTTTCCTGAAAGAAAACAGCGAAAGGGTTTGCTTTATAGCATGTGGGAAAGCCATACCGTGCCGGGTATATGCCGTGATATGTGCGGCAGTCCGGCATGTACGCGTCCGGCAGAATGAATTGCCGGGCCTTCGGCGGCGCGGAAGAGCGTAGAACGTTCGTCATATCCGTTCGTATTGTCTGCCGTGTATGCTGCAAAAAGCACATCGTGCCCAGGAGGCTACCAAAAAAAATTTGCAAGAAAAATAAAGTCTTATGCTTTTATCCGATGCGGTTCCGTACCGCCCGAAGACATCCGCTACCGCATGGGCACGTTCTGTATGCCGATATGCGTATTGTCAATTCTGACTCTGTTTCGATGACCTACATGCCATGCCTGTTGCGATTATCCGGGCTGTCCGTTATGTTTCACCATATAGGGGGTTTTGTGAGCGAAATTCTTGACTTACAGCTTTACAGCCAGATCAGGAGCATCTTGGCGGCTGCCCGCAGCAAAGTTTATTCCGCCGCCAATTTCGCTATGGTAGAAGCCTACTGGCATATTGGCAAAAGTATTGTGGAAAAACAGGGAGGTGAAGCGCGGGCCGAGTATGGTGCGAACCTCATTGCTGCACTTTCTGCGCGAATGACCGCCGACTTCGGCAAGGGCTTCACCGCTGCAAACCTGAAGAATATTCGCCAGTTTTATTTGACCTTTCCAAATGGCTACGCACTGCGTAGCGAATTGAGTTGGACACATTAGTGATACTGTAGTGAAATACACTCTGCCCGAAGAAAATACGCAAATTTTTGCCTCCAAGTACACGCTGTATTTACCTACAGAAGACGAATTGCGGCTTGAGTTGCAGCGGGAATATAATGCTCTGGAGACAGAAGGTCAGGCCAACCCCGCAGGAGAATAACCATGCCCTCTCCCGTAGCCGTCATATCCGACATTCACGGTAACAGTTTTGCCCTGAAAGCCGTGCTGCGCGAAATACAACGTAGAAATATCAACCGCGTCATCAATCTTGGCGATACCTTTTACGGGCCACTGGATATTCCGGGGACCTACGCTCTTCTGGAAAGCTGCTCCATTTCGAGCGTACATATTCGCGGCAACGGCGACCGGATGCTCCTGGCTCCTGTCGATAAAGATAAAGACAATGCTACTGTTCTGTACTCCAAAAAGCATCTGACCGCTTCACTCAGGAATTTTTTGTCCACCACACCCACCGTGTATTATGATGATGCGCTCTACGCCTGTCATGGTTCTCCGCATTCCGACATGGAATATCTGCTGGAAGAAATACAGCATGGCAGCGGAGCACTCAAAAAAACGGAATCCGTTGAGGAAACGCTTGCCGGTATCGGACAAAAAATGATTCTGTGCGGACACAGCCACCTTGCCAGAACGTTTTTCATCCCTGCCCGCGGACAGCTGGTTGTTAATCCGGGAAGTGTGGGTTTGCCCGCCTATGCCGACGACCTGCCGGTTCCTCATATGATGGAAGCGGGGTCCCCTTTGGCGCAGTTTGCCGTTATCACGCACAGTTCCACAGGCTGGCACGTGGAGCAGATTCAACTTGCCTATGACTGGCAAGCCGCGTCCGCCCTTGCCGAAAAAAACGGCAGACCGGACTGGGCCTTCGCCCTTGCAACGGGCAGAGCGGCAAGACCATAACCAACTGCCGCGTGGAAATAAAAAAATCAAGGGTTCACGTCTATACGTAACCCCTTGATTTTTTTCTCTGGTGGAGTGGAGAGTACGCGGGTGATGGCACGCTGTACCGGAACGTTCCGGCACACGGCGGAATCCGCCCGGCAATCAGGCTTTGCGGCGCATCACGCGATGGCGCGCGTCATGGCCGGAAGCGCTCCCGCGCTTTGCGGGACGTTTCTGCTGGATTCAAACTGCACGGCGGTGCCGTAACAGGTGAAAAATTTACTGCCGTCGGGGTGGAACGCCACATTTTCCTGGTATCCCACAATAGCCTGCGCGCCCTTGTTGACGGCGCGGGCGGCCATACCGAAGAACGCGTCTTCGGAATCATAGCCCCGGCTAACCACGAGGCCCAGTATTTTACCCACTTTCCTGTCATCGTCGAGCTCGGCGGTGGTGGTCACGGGAAAACGCCCGGAAGTAAAAAGTTCCTTTACCCGGTCCAGATTCTCGGGTTTGCGCGCCGGCGCGGCCTTCTTCTTTTTATCGTTGCCGCTCATCAGAAAAAACATGGGTCGCCTCCTTGGTCTTTGTTGAACGAGCTACGCGTAAGCGCAACCTGTCCCTCCATGCGCTAGCTTATGCAAAGGGCTTGCCAAACATTATAACCACTGAATAATAAAAGAAAAATTTAAAACAACCCCATTGACCGGTTCATTTTCCCGGCGCATTTGCCGGAAACCCGACAGCGTGGGTACCGGCGTTCTTGCATGTGTCGTGCCGGGTAGTTGTCGCCCGCTGTTCCCGCTCGGCGTTCCCGCTGTATAGGAAATGCCGGAACCGTCGGGATCGCCGGGACTATTGAAGCCGGGTCGGGGATACGGCGCGCAGTGCATTGCCTTTCCCACAAAAAAAAGCGGGCCGAAGCCCGCTTGTAGCGTATGCACAGGGCTATACGCCCCGGACCGTCATTCTTCCGGCGTTGCGGCGTCAAAAAGTGCTCTGGCGAACTGTTCACCGTCAAAGGGCCGTAGATCTTCCATTTTTTCACCAAGCCCGACAAAAGTGATGGGCAGGCCGAACTGCATGGCCACGGCCACCACAATACCCCCCTTGGCGGTGCCATCCAGCTTGGTGAGGATGACTTCGTCAATGGCGGCGGCTTCGTTAAACAGCTTGGCCTGAGACAGCGCATTCTGCCCGGTGGTCGCGTCAACGACCAGAATGGTACGGTGCGGCGCGCCGGGGTGGCGCTTGCCAAGCACCCGGCTGATCTTGGTCAGCTCTTCCATGAGGTTGGTCTTGGTATGCAGACGCCCGGCGGTATCCACCAGCAGCAGGTCGTAGCCTTCGGCCACGGCCTTGTCCACGGCTTCAAAGGCCACGGCGGCAGGGTCGGAATTAGCTTCCTTGGCATGGAATCCCGCGCCCACGCGTTTCGCCCAGACTTCAAGCTGCTCAATAGCGGCGGCCCGGAAGGTGTCCGCAGCGGCGATCAGCACCTTGCGCCCCTGCAGGGTCGCGCGGTGGGCGAGTTTGGCGATGGTGGTGGTTTTGCCCACCCCGTTGACCCCTATAACCAGCACAACTTCGGGCGGGTTCACAGCCTGAATGCGTCGCATGGGTTTGAACACCTCGGTCAGCTCTTCGCGCAGCAGGTCGCGCAATCCGGCCGGGTCGGTCACACCGTCACGCTGCGCCCTGCGGCGGAGACGGGCAGTCAGTTCCAGAGCGGTGTTCACGCCGACGTCAGCCGCGATGAGCACCTCTTCCATTTCCTCCCACAATGCGTCGGTAATGGTATCGTGGGACGAAAACAGGGCGTCAAGATTCCGGCCTATCTGCTCCCGGGTGCGGGAAAGCCCGTCGGAAAGCTTGAGCAGCAGGCGGTTGCGTTCGTCTTCCTCGTCTTCAAGGTCCAGCGCGAGCGCGAGACGGTATTGCAGTTCCGAACGGAACTCCTCCACCGCGCGGTAGCCCATGGTATCCAGCCAGGAAGAGAAGGACGCGATAAAGGTATCGCGTTCCGCAGCCGGAACTTCCAGCGCATCAAAGAAAAAGGCCAGCCGTTCCCAGAGCTGGGGACCGGCCTCGGGTACGCCTTCCAGCACGTGCCCGAGCCAGAGGGAAAGACGCGGTTCCGCCTCGCGCAGGGAAAGCAGCAGCGCGTCGCGCCAGGCACCATCCTGCGCGGAGGATTCATAGGATACGGCAGCCGGACCAGCGGCCTCGCCGGATGCACCCCGGCCGCCGCCCCACAACTTTTTGATCGAAGAAAAAAGGCCCATATCACTCCTTGCATAGAGAGCGCGGAAAGCGTTCATTCATTTGGTTCGTCGTCATACGCCGCAAAACGGCGGAACGGCGCGCCCGAAAGAGCGGCATGCGCCCGCCGGGACCGCATGCCGGAAATACGCGTCGCCGGGAAGCGCCGGTTCTATTTTTGCAGCAGATAATTGTACCGCACGGAAATACCGTCGGTCTTTTCCGCCAGCCGGGCCACGAGGGAATCCATTTCATCCGCGCTGACCAGCCCCACTTCGCGGGCCAGGAAAAAGCTCAGAGTGCCTTCGCCCTGCGAGAAGGTCCATACCGCCGCGTAGGCCGAAGCGATATTGGGGCGGGAAGGAAACTCGCTGGCCGTGGACAGCAGCAGGCGGATCTTGGGCTCATCCTTTTCGGACAGCGTAAAGAGCGAACTGCGGTTGAAGAGTCCCTTCAGTTCAAAGGAAAGCTGCGCCCCGATGGTGTCGGTGCCGTCATGCTCGACGGTAACCGCCGTGCTGCGGCTGGCGACAACCGCCGGAGTATCCGCGACGACACCGCCGGACGCCGGGCTTTCAGCGGCAAAGGTTCCTGCCGGAACAAAGGCCAGGGAACAGAGCAGCCCGAAGACACACAGAATGACGCGAAAACGACGTTGCATAACAGACTCCTGGGGCGTCGCCCCGGCAAAGGTCCATAAGAGGGCCAAGTGTATCCCGCCTCACGCCCGAATACAAGCGCGGGGCGCTATGGCAGAAAGGCCTTCGGCATGATCCCGGCATAGCCCGGACAGCAAGGTCAGATCACCACGGCTTCGAACCACAGGATCTGTGTTCCCGGCTTTTTCCATGCGTCCGGGGGCAAGCCCGCCTTGCGACAGGTCTGGGCCAGAAAGGTTTCCCGATCCCAGCCCCATTCAACCGGAACCTGCGGCAGCAGCAGCCCCTGACGGCCATGCCCGCTGGCGATAAGCCCGTGGCGGCCTACGGTTATGGCGCCATGATCCGGGCAGGAGGTAATGGGCCCCATGATTGAAATTTCTTCGGTAACATCCGGGAATTCGCCGGACTCAAGCGGCGGAAAACGCGGATCCTGAAAGGCGGCGGCCTTGGCCATGGCGGCCACGGTTTTGTAAAGCGGCCCCCTGCCCACCAGATTGCCTATGCAACCACGCAATCTGCCGCCCTTGTTCAGGGTAACGAAAGCGCCCAGTTCCCGGCGTAAAATATCGCTTTCCGGCGGGGGCAGTTCGTCGGACGCGTCGGCATCAGCCAGTTCCGCCTCAATGGTTCTGCGTACCAGCGCGTGCAGGTAGTGTTTCTCGGCGGCGCTCAGCTCCAGCCGAAATTCCCCGGAGGAATTTTGTTCCATGCGAAGCTCCCTTGGTATATGGTCCCCTCCATGCATAGCACAGAGAACTTACAGAACCAAGCAGGCGTACCCGGCACATTCACCCTGGAAGCCACGGATGGCGCGGCCCGCGCCGGAACCCTGGTTACCGGGCATGGCGTTATCCCCACCCCCATCTTCATGCCGGTGGGCACCGTCGGCAGCGTCAAGGCCGTGGCACCGGACGACCTGCACGCCCTCGACGCCAAGATTATTCTCGGCAACACCTACCATCTGTATCTGCGTCCGGGAGACGATCTGGTGGCCCGGCGCGGCGGATTGCACCGCTTCGCCTCCTGGGATCGCCCCATTTTGACGGATAGCGGCGGATTTCAGGCCTTTTCCCTGTCCGGGCTGACAAAAATCCGCGAGGAAGGGGTGGAGTTCCGCTCCCATCTGGACGGCTCAAAGCATATGTTCACCCCGGAAAAGGTAATCAGCATCCAGCGCAATCTCGGTTCGGATATCATGATGGTGCTGGATGAATGCGTCCCCTACGGCACAGCCCGCGAGTATACGGAAAAATCCATTGAGCTGACCACGCGCTGGGCGAAGCGCTGCCGCGCCGCGCACCCGCGGTCTCTGGTTGATGCGGGCGAAGCCCACAATCTGGTTTTCGCCATAACCCAGGGCGGTTTTTTTGAGGATCTGCGCGCCGCTTCCATCGCGGATCTCGCACAGTATGATTTTGACGGGTTCGCCATAGGCGGCCTTTCCGTCGGCGAGCCGAAACCCGAAATGTATTCCCTGCTGGCGGCATCCGCCCCCCTGCTGCCCGTGAACAAACCGCGCTATCTTATGGGTGTGGGCACGCCCTTTGATATCATCACCGGCATCAGCATGGGCGTGGACATGTTCGACTGCGTGCTGCCGACGCGCAACGCACGGAACGGCACCCTGTACACCTCCACCGGCAAGATCAACATCAAGCGCAAGGAATACGCGGAAGACGACAGCCCTCTGGACGAAAACTGTTCCTGCTACACCTGCCGCACCTTTTCCAAGGCCTACCTGCGCCACCTGTACCATGCCAAGGAACTGCTCTCTTTCCGGCTCAATTCCCTGCACAACCTCACCTATTTTCTCGATCTGGTACGGGGAGCGCGCGCCGCGATTCTTGAAGGCCGTTACG
>JAJDHY010000090.1 GCA_030266385.1 Desulfovibrio sp. OttesenSCG-928-I05 | reverse complement strand
AGTAGGCGGCAAAGAGATTATTCTTGAAACCGGCCGCATGGCCAATCAGGCTGACGGCGCGATATGGATTCAGTGCGGCGGCACGGTGGTGCTGGTTACCGCCTGCTCCCAGCCGCTGGAATTTGACAAGGGTTTCTTCCCGCTGACCGTTGAATATTCCGAACGCATGTACGCGGCGGGCCGTATTCCGGGCAGCTTTTTCAGAAGAGAGATCGGCAGACCGTCCGAGCGCGAAACGCTGGTTTCCCGCCTGATCGACCGTCCCATCCGTCCGCTGTTCCCGAAAATGTTCAAGGATGAAGTCCAGGTGCTGGCCACGGCCATTTCCTCTGACCAGGAAAACGAAGCCGACGTGCTGGCCCTGACCGGCGCGTCCGCTGCGCTGCACATTTCATCCATCCCCTTTGACGAGCCCGTGGCGGGCGCGCGCATCGGCCGCGTGAACGGCCAGTTCGTGCTCAACCCCACCATCAAGGAACAGGCCGCCAGCGATCTGAATATCGTGTTCGCGGCCTCCGCCGACGCGGTTGTCATGGTCGAAGGCCATGCCGATTTCCTGCCCGAAAATGTAATCATCGAAGCCCTCGGCTGGGGCCACAAGGAAATCCAGCCGCTGATCAAGGCCCAGATCGAACTGCGCGAAGCAATCGGCAAGGCCAAGATCACGCTGAAAGAAGCCGTGGATACCACAGCGCTGGAAGCCTTCATCATGGACGCGGTGAAAGACGACATGAAGGCCGCCCTCAGCATCGCTGGCAAGATGGAACGCAAAGACGCCCGCAAGGCCGTCAAGGTCAAGATGATGGCCGCCCTGGCCGAATCCGCCTTCGCGGAAAACGCCGCTGTCATGGCTTCCGCCCCGGACGTGCTGGGCAGCCTGGAAAAACGCATGATGCGCCGCCGCATCAAGGACGAAGGCGTTCGTCTGGATGGCCGCGACACGCGGACCGTGCGTCCCATCAGCATTGAAACCAAGGTGCTCCCCCGCGCCCACGGTTCCGCGCTCTTCGCACGCGGCGAGACCAAATCCCTTGTGGTCGCCACGCTCGGCAGCTCCACGGACGAGCAGCGCATGGATTCGCTGACCGGCGACGTCACCAAAAAATTCATGCTTCACTACAACTTCGCGCCGTTCAGCGTGGGTGAAGTGAAACCCGTACGCGTATCCCGCCGCGAAATCGGCCACGGTGCGCTGGCGGAAAAGGCCCTGCGCCCCATCCTGCCGACGGACGGCAACTTCCCCTTCACCATCCGCATCGTTTCGGAAACCCTGGAATCCAACGGTTCTTCCAGCATGGCCGCCGTGTGCGGCGGTTGCCTTTCCCTGATGGACGCGGGTATTCCGATCAAGGCTCCGGTGGCGGGCATCGCCATGGGTCTGATCAAGGAAGATGACGATTTCATCGTGCTCACCGACATCCTCGGTGACGAAGACGCGCTGGGCGATATGGACTTCAAGATCGCGGGTACCGCTGACGGCGTAACGGCCGTTCAGATGGACATCAAGATCAAGGGCATTTCCACCGACGTCATGTCCCGCGCCATGACCCAGGCCAAAGAAGCCCGCCTCGTGGTGCTGGACGCCATGAAAAAGGCCCTGCCCTCTTCCCGCACGGAACTCTCCGAGTACGCGCCCCAGCACGCCGAAGTGATCGTGAACCCGGATATCATCCGCCTGATCATCGGCCCCGGCGGCAAGAACATCAAGCAGATCACCGCCGACACCGGCGCGTCTGTGGATATCGAGGATTCCGGCAAGGTTTCCATCTTCGCTCCCACCCTGGAAGCCATGGAACGTGCCAAGGAAATGGTGCTGTACTACGACCAGCACGCGGACCTCGGCAAAAACTACGTGGGCAAAGTCCGCAAAGTGCTGGAAATCGGCGCTATCGTGGAAATCCTGCCCAACCTTGAAGCGCTGGTCCACGTTTCCCAGCTGGACGTGAACCGCGTGGAGCAGGTTGCCGACGTGGCGCGTCTGGGTGAAGAAATGACGGTCAAGGTCATCGAGATCAACGGCGACCGCATCCGCGCATCCCGCAAGGCCGTGCTGCTCGAAGAGCAAGGTATCGAATGGAAACCCGAAGATACCGCCCGCCCGCCCCGCCGTGAAGGCGGCGACCGGGACCGCGGCGGCAGAGATCGCAATCGCGGCGGCGACCGCGGCGGTCGGGATCGTCGATAGGAATCGTTAATAAAGGCATGCCTCCGGCGGCCAAAGGGCTGCGCCCTTTGGAAACCCTGGTAACAGGTGGGCCGGAGTATGTGAGCGATAAAGAAGAACGCGGGGGGAAACCTCGCGTTCTTCTTTTTTGGGGATTGGATCGGTGGAGAGGGGTGGGTGCTCCGGTGGTGCGTATTGCCGATAGTGTTGCGGATGTTTCGTCGTTACATGACGGGCGGCTGCGGGAGAAAAGCTACTCCCGGCGACTGATACTGAGCAGGATAAACGAATCATCCGTGAACGGAGCACCGCTGTAGCTGCCGTAGTACTCCGTGCCGGAAAATCCGGTCTCGTGCAACATGGTATCCAGTTCCGCCTTGCGAAGGGGATAGAGTATCGCGTCGCCATGCGCTGTTTCGCCCGTGCTCTTGTTCCGCAAATCCGTTACAAAATGCATGCGGCCGTTTTCCCATTCATAGCGGCGGGAAAACAGGGCTTCCGGGGATTCGAGATCCGGCAGGGAGCTGATGCCCCGCTCCAGAATCCTGTCGTAATTCAGTATTTGAAGAACCAGCAGTCCGCCCGGCTGAAGCAGCGCGTGGGCCTTGCGGCAAAAAGACGTCATTGCGTCGGGAAAATCCAGATGCACAAGCGTGTTCCCAAGACACAGCACCGCGCCGAAGGCTGTCCCGGCGAATCCGGTATCGATACGCATCATGTCCATAACACCGTAGCTGATGCCGGGACCCGCATGGGCCTTTTCGGCGTGTTCAATCATGCCTTCGTCCAGATCCACGGCGTGAATGATCCCCCCCTCCCCCGCCAGATGTTCCGTCCTGTTGCCCGTGCCGCAACCGACATCCAGAAGAGGCGAACGCCCGCGCAGACGTGTTGCGAGAAACGCCATCTCTTCCGGCGCAACCGTGAAAACACCGTCGTAGTAGCGGCTTAAATCCGTGTAGAATGGTCTGTCGGCAGTTTCATGTGACGGCATAGGCGTTCTCCCGGAGGTCTTTTTTTGAAGGGGCCTGGTATCCGAAACGATACATTTTCCCAGTTTACAGAACTGCCGGGCAATGGCAAGTCTTCGGGATAATCAAATGCTGAACGGGAGGGAGGCGCGGCATGACCGGCCCGGAGTACCCGCCGAGGTGCGGGCAGCGCTTTTCGCTCCCACACCCCGACGGACAACTCGGCTGGCGATACGGCGTGCTTACGCGTTCGCGGCAGGAGTGGCCGGTTGCAGAAGATCGCGCAGGGTTTTCGCATCCTTGGCGTTTACGTTAAAAAAGACCATGCCTCTATATGTTTTGTCACTATCAGGCATTTTCTCGCCACGGTATGCCAAAAAGGGCAACTTTTTCGCGGACGTTGTAAACGTGGTGGAGCCGACTCTGATATGGCTGTTGTCATCGTCGGCCGGGTCAATGCGAATGGCGTCAATATCGGCAATAGTCATAGAAATCGGGGCTTCGGAAAGGATGATGGCTCTCTTGTCCGTCACCGCGTACAGAAGTTTTGCCACTTTCCCCTTATCCGCAATAGCCATCCCGACAACAAGAACGGGAACAGCTATAAAAAAGGCCATAACACCAGTTTTTATTTCCACATTTTTTGCAGTGGCCAGCGCATAGTAGCCGCCGACCAGCAGTATCGCCCAGCCCAAAGCCCAGCACAGCGTTATCATGGTCGACTTTTTATGACTCGCGCCAAAAAGACTATACGCTTGCGGCACGCCGCTCCACACAATGCGCTCTCCCGGCTCAAGAATACTATTCAACCTTGTGTTATCGCTCATGTTTTTATCCTCTTCCAGTCATCTGGATATAGTAGTGCAGTCAGTGAATCAGGTACGGAAGCATACGCCCGGAAGTCGAGACGGACGGGAAACGAATCCCGCGCCACGCTCGAATTCATGGAGCACTACTCCCATAACGGCCTTGGCTGATGGAACATCGTGCCTGTTCGGCACGACGGCAGGCACCGCAGTTCAGCGGTCAGGCGCGGCCTACGGGCGCGGTCGCGAGAACCGTCCAGCACGTAGGTCACGGCAAGGCGTTACAAGCACATCCTTGCAGGGCATTTCGTTTTTTTACGATGCAATGCGCCAGCCTGCGTTACGCAAGACCGGATGGAGGAGGAATGGCAAAGGGCACAAGCCCGTAGGCGGAAGGTAGTAGGAAGGAAGGCGTTCCGCTGTCCCATACGACGGGTTCAATGCGGAGGGAAGGCAGATTGAACGGCTCACCGGCAATAGCCCAGCAGAGCTGTATGGGCGGGAGTTCGTCATCCCGGTTATCCGGACGCAGCTTCGAACCGGACGGCAGCTTGGGCCCCGGCGTCAGCACAGAGGGCAGGCGGCGGGATGCGCTCCCCTGATTTACCGCTGTGGTGCTGTCATCATCGGAATGTTCGGCAACAGTGGCAGACGAGGAAAAAGAATGCGGGGCCGGGCTGAAAGCGGATTCATACCAGGTCAGCGAAACAATCAGGAAAAAATACAGAAACGGCGTCAGCGGCCGGAAGCGGGTACGCAAGCGGGAAATTGATATGATATTTCGCTGAAGCATGCGGCCTCAAATATGACGACGGAATAAGAATTATATTATCAGTGAGAGAAAAAAATAAGTCAAGAACCCCACTCGCGCGATGAAAGCGGCGGCCGCTTTGTTGCTCTCGGGTGTGACCCACGAAATACGGTATACGTTTTCTAAACCACCCGGCCATGCCGGGCCAGTCTCTGGCCGCGACGCATCCAAAGCGGCAGATGTTGCAGATACGCTCTCCCTCCCCCTGTAGCAACCTGCTATTCATGCCGGTAACACCCGGCGTCTCCCCGAGCATCCGGCGGCAAGCGATACACGTATACGACAGGGCCAAGCGCACAGCATTTCCAGACGTTTCAATAAAAACCAAAACTATTTCCAAGAAACAGTTGACATAATGAAGCGATTTGCATAGTTATACCTTTCGCCGAGACAAACGGCGCACGTCGCGGGGTGGAGCAGTTCGGTAGCTCGTCGGGCTCATAACCCGAAGGCCGTAGGTTCAAATCCTGCCCCCGCAACCAGAGAATACAGGTACTTACGAACATCGTTTGTAAGTACCTTTTCTTTTTATTATCCTATTCCTTCCCTGCTTGAAAGGTTCGGCTCTAATCGATTCGAATTATATCCCCACAAATATATTTATTTTACCCTCCTGGTTGGGTTGCTATGGACTCGTACTCCCAAGAATTCCCCGCAGGCTATCCAAGCATGCTTCATAGGAACTTTGCTTTCAAATTGAAACATGATAGGTATTGACATGCCATGTTAATGAAATATTGACTGAGGTAAAGGATGGACTTAGCTTTTTCTACACCCAAGTTAAAAAAAATATGCAACGAAGAAATGGAAATGATTCGGGCATATGGTAAAAACAGAGCGAAAAAGCTACAAACTCGCCTTTCAGATTTAGAAGCAGCAACTTGTCTTAGTGACATCTCTCATCGCCCTCCCCCTCGTCGCCATGAACTTGAGGGGGATAAAAAAGGCATCTTCTCTGTGGATCTGATTCACCCTTGGCGATTACTATTTACACCGAATCACAACCCCATACCGCTAAAGCCTGATGGGGGAATTGACCTTTCATTAGTAACATCTATTCTTATTATCGCAATTGAAGATACCCACTGAGGGGGTATTATGAACACCAAAAATCATTCTTCTTATGAGCCGGATTATGCGATTCCTGCCGGAGAGTCTGTCAAAGAGTACATGGAAAGCATGGGAATTACTCAAAAAGAATTTGCTATTCGACTTGGCATGACAGAACAAAGTCTCATTCGTATGTACAGTGGGAAACAGCCCCTTACTTATGAGACGGCAAATCGCTTAGAAAAAGTAACTGGCGTCAGTGCCAATTTTTGGAACAAGCGTGAACAAATTTACAGAGAGCGACAGGCTCGGTTCAAAGAAGCAGAGCTAGGAACAACCAACAAGGACTGGATCCGTAAATTCCCTTTGGATTTACTACAATCGCAAGGTTTTATTCCAAAAAGTAAAGATAACGGCATCCTTTACGCATCGTTACTTCACTTTTTTGGAGTGGCTACAGTTGACGCCTGGGATGCCCTATGGAAAAATCCAAGAGCTCTTGCCCGTCGTTCCCGCTCTCTTTGCTTCGACAGTTCCCCCTATAAGGCTGCTACATGGATACGCATGGGGGAACTGGAGGCTCAAAAACTTTCGTGTTCACCAACGAACAAAAAGGCATTTAATGATATTTTGCCAGAAATCCGTTCTCTTACAAGGTTGAAACAATCTGAATTCATGCCTAAAATGCAAGAATTATGTAAAGAAGTTGGTGTCGCATTAGTTTTTGTACCAA
>JAJDHY010000009.1 GCA_030266385.1 Desulfovibrio sp. OttesenSCG-928-I05 | reverse complement strand
GCTTCCTTGTCATACTTGTGGTAGGGGATGCCGAAGCCGCCGCCGAAGTCGATGATTTCGATACCGGGGAAGTCCCTGGCGGTTTCCAGCAGCCATTCCATGGCGGCGATGAATTTGTCCGGCTCCATGAACAGGGAACCGATATGCTGGTTCAGGCCGATGAGTTTGAGATCGTATCTTTTCAGGATGGCGCGCATTTCGGGAAAGAACTCGGGCGAAATGCCGAACTTGGTTTCCTTGCCCGCCGTAATCACTTTCTGGTGGTGCCCTGCGCCGATGCCGGGGTTAACGCGCACCATGACGCCGGTTCCGGGCAGAAGCGTGCCGTAGGTCTCAAGCTGGGAAAGGGAATCCAGACTCATCAGCACTCCGGCTGCGTGAGCGGCTTGCATTTCTGCACCGGAAACGTTGTTGCAGACGTAAAGGATATTTTCAGGGGTGAATCCGGCGGCTTGTTGCAGGGCCAGTTCACCGGGCGACATGGAATCGGCCAGAAGCCCCATTTCCCGCACGATGCGCAGAATAGAAAGGTTGGCGTTGGCTTTCGCCGAATATATGACCGTGAAGCCGGGGTGCGAGGACAGCGCCAGAAGGTCCTGGCAGCGTTGGCGCAGTATTGCTTCATTATATACGTAAAGCGGGCTGCCGAATTCCTCCATCAGGGCGAACGGGTCGGCGGAGCCGAAGAAGTTGACGGAGTCGGTATACTCGGAACGCAGGGTAGGCATGACTGTCTCGATTACCTTAAAGGGTGGTGCGGTCTGCGCCCAAAAGCGCTAAACGACGCAAAGGACGCCGGGCGGCCCGCGTCATGGGATAATTTGTCGCTGGACCTTTCAGCGCAAATACGTATATGTAAATCTGCATCCAAGTGACAAGGCTTGTCAATCGGCAACTCGTGCCCCGGCGTTCCGGGGCTTGTCTTTTTACACCAAGGAATATCCATGGCGGCAAAAAACGGCGATACGGTGCGCGTTCACTATACCGGCACCCTTGACGACGGAACGGTCTTTGATTCTTCCCGCGAGCGGGAGCCTATGGAAACGCTCCTTGGCGCCGGAATGCTTATCAGCGGTTTTGAAACGGCGCTTCTGGGCATGGAACCGGGCGACCGGGTTACCGTGCGCATTCCGCCGGCGGAAGCATACGGCGATGTTGTTGAAGAAGCCATGATCGCCGTGCCGCTCAGCCAGTTCCCTTCGCATCTGACCCCGGAAAAGGGCATGATGCTCCAGATCGCCACGGATGAAGGCGATGTTGACGTCCGCGTGGCGGATGTCAACGATACCCAGGCTCTGCTCGACGCCAACCATCCTCTGGCGGGCCAGACCCTGACCTTTGATATCGAATTGCTGGAAATCGTCTAACGAGGCGATACCTCCCCCCCCACTCGGCGAACGGCTGGGATACAATCTATGCGGTTACGCCGCGCGACTATTCAAGGCAGGTACTCCCTGCCTTTTTTCGTTGCATCCGGTTTGTATTGTCGTACGGGATGCGTTGGTGCAGGCCCGCGTAACGCGCAGGCCCGGCTTGAAAAAAGAAGGAGGCCACATCCGGGGATGTGGCCTTGTATCTGTCAGACCGCAGTCTGTTATTCGCTGGAGCGGGAAACGAGATTTGAACTCGCGACTTCAACCTTGGCAAGGTTGCACTCTACCACTGAGTTATTCCCGCGGCTAATGGAGGCGGCATCCAGATTTGAACTGGAGATGGAGATTTTGCAGACCTCTGCCTTACCACTTGGCTATGCCGCCAAAAAAAAGTGGAGCGGGAAACGAGATTTGAACTCGCGACTTCAACCTTGGCAAGGTTGCACTCTACCACTGAGTTATTCCCGCTCGTCAGAGTTCCGTTTTCTACGCCAGCACCCGGCCTCTGTCAAGCGACAAGATGATTTTTTTGAACTTTTTTCAAAAGACGTTCAGGCGGAAGGAAAAAATAGAATGGTCCTTACAGGCGTGCCGGGGCGTATCCGCATCGGGGAAAGTGCCTGAGCGAAGAGCCTGCGGGACACAGGCATTGCCGGGCTCCGCAATCTCCTTGCCAAAGTTACTGTACTGCCTTATGGACGGCAGACCAATCAGCAGGTGAGCCATGCAACGCATAACCGGTTTCCTTTTTATCGCTCTGGCGGCTTTTTTCTGGGCTTTTACCGGCCCTATAGCCCGTTATGCCATGGAAAACGGCATCGGGCCGCTGGAAGTCGCTTTCTGGCGCGCTTTTTTCGGAGGCTGTACGTTTTTGCTTCATGCCAGCCTCACCCGTTCCGTCCGGGTTCCCGGTCGTATGATGTTGATTCTTTTCGCGTATGGTGTGGTGAACATCGCCATGCTGTTCGGTGTGTATCTTGTCGCCATCGAGCAGGCCGGGGTGGCGTTGGCGGCCATTCTTATGTACACGGCACCCGCCTGGGTTGCGATTCTTTCCCGTCTCGTATTCAAGGAAGAAATCACCCGACTCAAAATCATGGCGCTCGCCCTTGCTATTGGCGGGGCCGCATTGGCCTGCGCATCCGGCGGCGGTCTGCCCCAGGGGGCGAGTGCTCTGGGGGTGGCACTCAGCCTGCTTTCCGGGCTGCTTTACTCCCTTAACTATATTTTCAATAAACACTATCTGCGCTTTTTCTCGTCCATCACCATCTATGCCTGGTGCATGCCGGTGGGGGCGCTTGTGCTGTTTCCCCTTGTCGACTTCGCGCCGAAAGCGGCTCCTGTCTGGCTGGCCCTTGTGGCTGTCGGGGTGGTCAGCGCCTATGCTGCGTACTGGTGCTATTGCGAAGGGCTGAAACGCCTGAACCCGACGCTGGCTTCCGTGACGGCCACTCTGGAACCCATTTCCGCAGCCATACTGGCCTGGATCATCTTTGGGGAACAGCTTCCCCTGAGCGGCTGGATCGGCACGGCACTGGTTCTGGCAGGCGTCTTCGTTTCGATTCTGGGCAATAAACCCCAGGACGATGGCGGGAACGCGGACGGTGAAGCGCAACCCGCTTCAATGTCTTCGCCATCTTCTTCCTGTGAGCCGAAATAGCAGGGAGAGGGGCGGGGCTGGAGCCGCTCAGACGGCAGCTCTGCATGAGAGTAAAATACTCCTGCGTCCTCTTGTGTTGGCGGCCGCTACTCACGCTCGGCGTGGTTGCGTTCTGATCTGTCCACCGGAGCCGTTTTGATATCGTTTTCTCCTGTCTCAGTTTCCCGACAGTCTGTTTGTTCGTAGTGCCGCGCGGTCCATCCGTCCGTGCGGTTACTGGCGTTGATCATCCGTGAGAGTTTGCGGCAGAAGGAAATTTACGTAAACGCAGTAGTATTTTGTGCGCTCACAATACGCTTGCGGCGGATGTTTTGTCCGGGCTGTTTTTCCCTGCGGCAAATTCCTGATACCGGGTCCTCCAATCCGCCAGGGCGTCGATGACCGGAGTCAGGGTACTGCCGAGTTCGCTCAGGGTGTATTCAACCCGTGGGGGCACTTCGGCGAACACCTGCCGGGTGACAAGGCCGTCTTCTTCCATGGAGCGAAGATTTTGCGTTAATACTTTTTGGCTGATTGTCGGGATGGACCGGCGCAATTCGTTAAATCTCCTGGTTCCGGATTGCAGTTCATAGGTAATGAATATTTTCCATTTGTTTCTAATACGCAACATGGCTATTTCCACCGGACATTCCTGGCTGATCAATCTGTCTTGCTTCATATATTCCGCCATGTATTCAATAATTACCTTTTTGTGCCTACACAACTTTTACATGCATACTTTACATTTTTCTTCAAGGGATATTTTATCCTGCATCTGTCGTGAAAGGCAAACAGAATTATCACGTTGTATAACTGGATAGAACGAGGAGAATGGAAATGAAAAAGAATGTTCTGGTCATTACGGGAAGCCCGAGAAAGGGAGGTAACAGTGATTTGCTGGCTAATGCGTTTGCAAAGGGCGCGAAAGAGGCTGGGCATGATGTGACCATATTTGACGCCGCAAGTGATCCCGTGCAGCCGTGTCAGGCCTGTGACGCGTGTTGGAGTGCTGGCGCGGCCTGTGTTGCGGACGATGGCTTTGCCCGGCTTGCGCCTTTAATGGAATGCGCTGACGCCATTGTGTTTTGCGGTCCGGTGTACTGGTATTCGTTCAGTTCCCAAATCAAGCTGGTGATCGACAAGCTGTACGCTTTCGCCCAGACGCCGGAGAAGCTCGAGGCGAACATGTATCTCATGATGGTTGCGGGGGATCCGTCACCTGAAATCTTTTCCATTGTCACGCAGGAGTTTGACAGCAGTGTGAAATTCTTCGGACGCGAAGCGGCTGGTCATTTGCTTATCCCCGGTGTGTATGCCAAAGATGACATCCGGAACTCCGACGCCCTTGCCCGTGCGGAAGCGTTCGGCCGCAATGTGGCCTAGTCGTGGCATCTGTGGAAAATCGGGGGCTTGCCAGATCGCATCAACGAAAGCGGGATGCAGTCTTGACTTTTATCCCGGCCTCGCATAGAAAACCCTTCCGAAGCCCATCGGGCTTCCACAGGCCGGAGTAACTCAGTTGGTAGAGTAGCTGATTCGTAACAACTAGCAACTCGAACTTTTGGGCTTTTTATAGAAATTGGGGATTTTTCCCCGAAAGCGTTGGGACACAACGCTACGCCAGCTTGGCTCAGTTGGTAGAGCAGTCGATTCGTAATAGAACGGCGTGTCAACTGGGTAAAAGATAAAAGTCACAGCAATTGTGACCGGAAAAGCCTTCTCACACAGGCATTTGCCAGCGTAGCTCACTCGGCAGAGCAGCTGATTCGTAATCAGCAGGTACGGGGTTCGACTCCCCGCGCTGGCTCCATTCATTACAGGGGTTTAGGTGCCAAAATGGCACTTAGACCCCTGTTTTGCGTCCAAAGGCCATTTCTAGCCTATTTCGAGCCTGACAGCGAAACGGCTTTTCTAGCCCATTTCGAGCCTACCCTGAATTTCTACCCACACGGGGTAGAAATATGAGCGGGAATCGTTGCGGCCATGACCCGAAGAATCCGAACCTTTCTCCGGCCAAACCCATCAGGAAAGGTAAAGGCGGCTTGCCGCGCATCCTCTCTCTTGCCGCTGAACGCGCAAAGGCGTGGTACTATCATCCAAAGAAATGCAAGCTGCTTCAGTTGCACCCGCACCGGAAAACGCGATCAGAGCGCCGGGAGGCTTGCCAGATTGTTATAGAAACAATCCTCTCCCATCTTGACCTTGCCTCACTTTGCCTTGGTACGCCCACCCTGGAGAATGGTTTCATCGACATAGACATGCGTACCATCGTCCGTGACTCCGGCATCGGCCAGCGGCGTTGTGAGCGGGCCATAGCCGTACTGAAAGAAGCTGGTTTTATGAAGGTGCAGCAGCCCCGCGCCATCAACGACCAGGGTGACTATGTGGGCCTTCGGGCAATCCGCGTTGTGACCACGCTCTTTTTTGAATTTTTGAACCTTGGCCCGATGCTCCAGAGAGAAAGGGCCAGGGCCAGCAGCAGACTACAGCGCAAGGCCATGAAAGCTAACCGCAAGGCAACGGACTTCATGCGCCGCATCACTCAAGGGCTTCGCAATTCATTCAGATTTAAGCCTCAACGCTCACGCGCAGACCTGGAAAAGCGCGAGGAAGAAACACGGCGCTGGAACATGGCTTGCGCGAAGTACATGATTGCCAACCTCGATCCAGACGAGTGCCGACGACGAACAAACGCGGAACTCGGATTACCCGCCGACTACAGCCCCGGCAGATACGCATAGCAGAGCTTGCGTGTCTGGACGCATGGGGTTTTTCTGATATTTGGGCCTCTCATGGCCTATTTACCCCCCAAAAAATCGAATTTGCCGCCCCGGATTCACCATGAATGGGGCTTCCTCCCCTGCTATGCCAGCACCGAAAAAAATAAGTGTCGCATAGTTGGCCCGTAGGTGTCGCGCATAAAGACCAAGAGGCAAAAAAATAAGAAAAAAGAGAACTTTCGCTCTTCATTGATCAATACGAATCTTTGTCTTAAGCTATCGGAAATTGGATAAAACCTATTCGCTTTTCAGAAAAAGATACCAAAGGGGCATTGTTGATCATGCAGGTAAGCAAGATAGAAGTTGATAATTTTAGGCTGCTAAACAAGTTCACACTGACTCCCGAATGCTATTTGTCGCTTATCATTGGTAAAAACAATACAGCCAAAACATCTTTGCTTACAGTTTTGGATAAATTTATCAATTACCAAGATGCAAAAGGATTTACCTTTAATGATTTAAATATAAAGGCGCAGAAGGAGTTGAAAAGCTATATTGCATCGTCACTGCCAGAAGAAAGTAGCTATACTCCAATAAAAATATCTTTGAGGGTTTATATAGAGTACTCTGAAAATGATGATATTGGCAGATTGAGTCGCCTATTCGTTGATCTTGATCCTGAAAACAATACGGTTGTCCTATCGTATGAATATATCCTTGATTATGAACATCTCATTGAGATGCGCAATGACTTCCTTGATTCTATGAAGAAGTTAAACGAGGAAGGCGAAACTGAATTGTCTGAAGATAGCGCTGCCGATAAATTCCTTGGATTGGGCATTAGAAAATACTTTCATATTGAAATAAAATCTATGCAGTTTGACAAACAAAATGCCTCTTTTATAGAGGACTCATATGTAAATATTCAATCGTCTAATAGCATTAAAGATATAATTTCCTTTCATCATATAAGCGCAAGGCGCGACGTATCAAATAAATATAATAACAGTACTCTTTCTCAGCAAGTTGTCGATATATTCAATGCCAATGAAGATAATGATGCAATGCGAGAAGCATTTAAAGATTTACGGGTGACACTCGTTCAGTCAGACCATGAAATTGGCAAAGTGTATTCAACCATATTTAGTGACATCGCTGATGTTGTAAAGAAATTTGGGGGAATGACTCCTGGGGATACGCAAATACAAGTCATGTCTAACCTAAGACCAGATGAACTACTCAAGAATAACGCTACAATCGTATATCAGCATGAAGGCCAAAATCTTCCGGAGCACTACAATGGGCTAGGGTATATGAACTTGTTTAGCATCCTATTTAATCTTGATTCTGTGCTCAACCGTATTCGGCGCAGCAAGTCCGAAATCCCAGCAGATGTAAATTTGCTCTTTATTGAAGAGCCGGAGGCACATACTCACCCACAGATGCAATATATTTTTATCAAGAATATTAAACAGTTGATGTCTGAAAAGTTAAGGCGTGAGGATGGAATTAAGGCCAACCTTCAATGCCTCATTAGCACTCACTCCGCGCATATCGTTACAAATTGTGACTTTGATGACATTAAGTATTTGAAGCGTTTACCTTGTGGGCTAGCTGTTGAGGCAAAAAATATCCATGAGCTTCAAGAGTTATATGAAAGAGATGGAGAAGCGGGAAAAGCTGCGTATAGATTTTTAAAACAGTATTTAACAGTGAATTGCAGCGAACTATTTTTTACAGAAAAGGCAATTTTTGTGGAAGGCGACTCTGAACGAATTATGCTGCCCACCATGATGAAGAAACTGGATAAAAAATATCCCTCTGAACCGCCCTTGCTGTCGCAAAACATTTCCATTGTTGATGGTGCCGGATCGCATTCAAAAATATTCGCTAATTTCATTGAATTTATTGGCTTAAAATCATTAATCATTACCGACATTGACACTTATTACGATGAACCAAAGAACGCCGATGACGCAAAGCACATCGCTTGCCCATCATCCGATACTCAAGCACTTTATACTTGGAACAGCTCATTAAGATTCTTCCATTGCCGTGGTGATGATAAGGCTTGCCAGTATTTTTTGGCGCTTGGTGATTCTGAGAAAACTATTGGCTATGATCCCACGACAAACGCATGGAAACCAATGGCTGGTGGAAACGTGTTTACAGCATATCAATATGGCCCCAAAGGTGCCTATGCAGGCTGCTCTTTTGAGGATTCATTTATTGAGGAAAACAAAGCGTTTATTCTTGAGCATGGAGATAAGTTTGAATCATTGCGCCCTAAGTGGCTCACGCTGTTTAAGCAGACGAACGACTCTTTCTCCCTTGCCCAAAAGGGTATCAAGAAAAAGTCATCCTTTGCGCTTGACCTCCTTCTTTACGAACCTGAAATCCTCAACGAGGATGACAATACGCCCCAAAATGTCTGGTCGGTTCCGCTTTATATAGAGGAGGGTCTTGAATGGCTGCGCAAACTGTAAAAAGCGAAACTGATCGAGTTATTGATGAGGTTATGGAGCATATTAATGCTGGACATAATTTCCTGCTCAGTGGTGGAGCCGGGAGTGGCAAGACCTATACTCTGGCAAAAGTTTTAGAGAGGGTAATTGCGGAGAATCCCCATGCGGGAATTGCCTGTATAACCTATACAAATACTGCGGTTGACCAAATTAGAGAACGAATCTCGCATGGTAATTTGAGGGTTTCGACCATCCACGATTTTTTGTGGGATAACATGCAACAATTTCAAAAGGAACTACAGGAACTTATTATTGAACGGATTAGGGATGCAGACGATACAAATTTTACGCTCCCTGATGAAGTAGTCGTCACAGATAATTTTTTTTCTTCACTTAGCCACGGAATCCAATACAAAGAAATACAGAGGCTGCAAGAAGGTGTTATTTCACATGATGAAGTTATCCTTCTGGCAGAGGCGATGTTTTCTAGATATTCAAAACTTTGTGACATCATTAAGGACAGATATCGCTTTATCCTGGTTGACGAGTATCAGGATACCCAAACTCAAGTGACTGCCATCCTCCTTCGACATCTTTTGCAAAGCTCCAAACATAATAATATCGGCTTTTTTGGCGATGCTATGCAAGCCATCTATGATAAAGGAGTTGGCAATCTTGATGAACACCTAGCTGCTGGAAGTGTGCGTGAAGTTAAGCTTGAGCAGAATCGACGAAATCCCCAGGCCGTAATTGACCTAGCGAACAAGCTGAGAACCGATAATATCATCCAGCACCCTTCTGAACAGATAGATGCACCCAACATGGATGTTGGAACTGGCGCGGTAAAAGCTGGAACGGCTGTATTTTTGTACTCAAGCTCTTCATCTCTAGAACCTGTGCGAAATTTTTTAGGCTGGGATTTCTCTGATGCCCTCAGAACGAAAGAACTCAACCTGACTCATAACCTAATAGCTGATAAAGCAAACTTTCCAACTTTGATGGAAATATACGACAAAGACAAAATTCTTGATTATCGCAAAAGAGTTAAGGATTTTATGCGCGATAATGACATTGATCGTGACAGCTACGCCGGGAAAACCTTTGGTGAGGTTCTGGATGACCTGTACGCTAAATTCCCTAAAAACAAAAAACTCTTTCCAACGCCAGGAATGCAAGAATATATTGACGAACATCCAGAGTCGTTTGAGGCAGCAAAGCAATATGATTTTTTAGCGTTTTTAAAAGTTTATGTAGATAAAGACCACCTGCTAGATGACAAGAAACAAACTCCAGAAGTAGAAGCAAAGAAAGGCTCTAGCCGTGATGCTCTGATCAAGCACCTATTTAAGATCCAAAACATCATTAGCTTGTATGAGAGTCGAAACTTCAGCCAGTTTTTGAAAACAACCGACTTTAAACTTTCAAGGGCCTCCGACAAAAAAGAACTGCAAAACCAGGTTCAGCAAATTCTACATCCCGAATCCGGGAAAACGATTGGTGAGGTCATTGAGTTAGCCCACGCACTGAAACTCTGCCTGAAAGGCGATGCGCTGCACCGTTTTATGGACAGGAGCAAATACCTCTATGATCAAGTTGTCAAAGTGCCTTATGCCGAATTCCTGAGCCTTTACCGCTACCTTGAAGGCCAAACGCCGTTTTCCACTCAGCACAAAACTAAGGGGGACGAGTTCGACAATGTGCTGGTCGTTATGGATAATGGCAAATGGTCTAAGTACAATTTTGACAAACTGTTCACTGAGTTGGGTAGCCCAGGAAGTTCTCCGGCCAGTGATGCCGGGATTTTAGAACGCACAGGGAAAATATTCTATGTATGTTGCACCCGGAGTAGAGAAAATCTAGCAATATTTTTCAACTCCCCCACACAGAGCGTTTTAGTTGGGGCACAAAAACTGTTTGGAAGTGATAGAATTTTTAACCTTGACGCTGTTAAGTAGATGCGGCTTACGCGTCTATCCAGAAGGATAAATATGGAAAAGTATGTTCCCCCAAAAGATTCAGATAGAAAAGATTACGCGCTGGCTGCTGTGAAAGCAGCGGTAGGCTCAATTCCTGTTGCGGGTGCTGCCCTAAATGAGTTGCTTTCCGTTCTTGTTGCTCCGTCGTTGGAAAAGCGAAAATCTCAATGGATGGAAGAAGTTGGCCAAGGGTTGCGCGATATTGAAAGCAAGCTTTCCTCCCTTGAGGATTTACAATCAAAAGAAAACTTTATTGATATTGCGATAGAGGCTTCAAGAATAGCAATTTCCACTGGTCAGGAAGAAATTAGGAACGCTCTCAAAAATGCTGTACTTAACGCAGCTATTTCTGAATCTGTGGATGAATCAAAGCAAAAATTATTTTTGCACTTCCTGGACACATTTACTGAATGGCACATACGATTCCTTAAGCTGTTTGATGATCCAGAGTCATATATGCGCGAGCATAAAATAACATTGGGAAATATCTATATGGGTGGAATATCAAATTTAATTGATGCAGCATTTCCGCAACTTAATGGAGAAGAAGAATTTTCAGAGGCTATTTGGAATGATATTTATTCACGCAAGCTCTTTAATACCGCGAGTATTCATGGAACTATGTCCGCATCTGGGATTATTGCGAGGCGGACAAGTGATTTAGGCCGAGAGTTTTTAAGTTTTATAATATAATACACTAATAATATTGAGATAAGAGGGTTTTTATGCCGCGCTATGAAGAAGGACTTGTCGTGTTCGTAGACATTCAAGGCATGCGAGCCTTAACGGAGTTCGACAAAAAGCTCGACCTTCACCAAACTTTTCATGACCAAGCAGCAAGAACGGAAGCTCGTGAAAAGCTGATGCCTACTAGGACTTTAAAAAGACGTGTTTTAAGTTTTTCTGATTGTGCTTATTTTGTTTATACATGGAATGAGCGAGCCTCTGAAGAGCGAAAATCATCCCCCCTACCTCTTTTAGAAGCTCTTCCAACAATGTTGATATTAGTGCAAATCTTAATGAATAAGGGATATTGGATCAGAGGCGGTGCAACATATGGTGAAGTCTTTCTTGATCAATATGGAGCATTTGGCCCAGCTATTGAGAAAGCATATGAAATAGAAAGCTCAAAAGCTTTTTACCCAAGGATTATGTTAGAGGGTGAACTTGGAGAAAGGCTTTATACCTTTCAGAATGAACAACGCTCTAGAATGCCAGATGTTGTTAAAAATTCCCTTGCAAAACAAGTTGTTATAAAAAAGGATGAACACTCCTACTATGTAAATAGTTTTGCTGGCCTCGATGCCTATGGAATAATTGAGGGAGAAACACTAGAATGGGGGAGCTTTTTCCCCGTAGCACTTAAGAAATGCGAGAGTGTAGCTAGTCAACGCATTTGCAATAAAGATGGCACTCTTGATGAAAAGAAAACTTCAGAACTCTATCGAAAGTCAGAGTGGCTCAAGGAGGAGCTATACTCTGAGGATAACTTAATTAAGGGTCTTGTAGAGCCAGAAGATGATTTTTTGAACAAACTTAATTTACTCGCTGGATTAGCAGAAACGACAACAGATCCTAAGGAGATAGCCTTATTGACCGCTATGGGAATTGATGTGGCTGCTATGCAAGCAAACAAAAATGGTGCATCAGGAGAGTAATCTTATTAAATTGGCACAATGTTAGATAATGCTTTGCTCGAATTGCCAGAAATTCGCAACGGACATAGGTTTGGGGCGCTCCATGTCGAGTTTAAGAAAATGCTTGTCGCCGCTAACAATAACATCCACTCCGGCCATGATCGCCGCGTTCAGGATTGGCTGATCTTTGGGGTCGGTAATTAGTTTGCTAGGCTCTTTTGGCGCAATAACCATTTCATACGAGAGCTGGGCCAGAAGCACGTCAACATCAGCCAGCAAATCCGGGCGTTTTCGGGCAACCACATCACGAATTTCCGCCACGATATGATCACATAACACCAGTTCGTGCTTGTCAGCGATATGCAGCAAAACTTTTGCCGGGAGCGAGGCCGGAAAAAGCAACGTAGAGATATAGATATTCGTATCGGCCATCACTCGCATGATTACTTGCCTACCCCGTAACGCACTTCATCAACCAAGTTTTGCACATCCTCCACACTGGAAACGCCAAAATCTTTAGCGGCTCCGGCAAAGGCATCTTGCGCCCGGAGAATGGCCGTGGAAGAAGCGTTGTCGATCACAATCTGCCCATCCCGTTCAATGAACAACAGCTTGTCGCCTTCCTTGAGTTGTAGCCGCCTACGGATTTCAACGGGAACGGTCACTTGGCCGTTAGCTGATACTTTTGCCAGATTCATACTGCCTCCTCAAAAATTCTTGAGATTCTTTATTTACTTTATAAGTTCATTAAGCGGGGCCGTCAATGGGCAATACACTCAGGCCGAAATCAAACGACCCCATAGATAGGCATATTTTGTCATATTATGATGGAGCGCATCCATACTTTAGCATCCCCAAGCATAGACAGTAATCCATAGCCATAGACAAGAATAAGTAAACATAATTTATGTGTCTGTATTCTTAAATCTTTTTGCCTATGCTACTGTATTGGCATTTAAGAGGACAGGTCAAGGGAAGTAGTGTTTTTTGTTGTCCTGATTTGTGTTATTTGTCCTTTATATTCAAGATATTAACCGGTCATTATTTCCGGTTTCAGACCAGCCGAATCCACTGAAATCCGTACCTGCTGTTGGTAGACACGTTGGTAGGATTTTGGTACCAACAATTACATGATTACCTTGAAAATAAATGATTATATCAAAACTACCCTCTCAAGGATGTTTTGGGAAGTAGGCAGTTTTGTTTTTATCACTTTTTCAAAATAACTACATGATATAAATAATTATTATCTTGATTTGTTGGTATGTTTCGATTGCCGGAGATATTTTTAACACTGGAGTCATGGCATGAAACTCACGGATACATTTGTAAAACGCAAGCAGGGTAACGGAAATGTCCAGAAGCACTCTGACGGGGGCGGATTGTTCCTCTACATCACCCCCACAGGAAAAAAGTCCTGGCGCTTGGCTTACCGTTTCGCGGGAAAGCAAAAGCTGCTGGTTATCGGGCCGTATCCGGCCATCAGCTTGAAAGAGGCGCGGGAACGCCGGGATGCAGCGAAAAAGCTGCTTGTGGACAACATTGACCCCAGTGCCGCAAAACAGGCGGCAAAGGTGGCTGCTGCAAACGCGGCCAGAGATTCTTTTGAAACCGTTGCGCGTGAATGGGTAGAACGTAACGCCGCCAAATGGTCAGATGCTTACAGGCTGAACATTATTGACCGTCTGGAGCGTGACATTTTCGGAACGCTTGGCAAGCGCCCCATCAAGACCATCACGGCCCCGGAACTTCTTGCGGTCTTGCGAAAAATTGAAGAACGGGGAGCGGTTGAAACGGCCCATAGGGGCTTGAGCGATTGCGGACGCATTTTCCGCTATGCCATCGTCACAGGCCGTGCAGAAAGAGACGTTGCCGCCGATTTACGCGGCGCGTTGACGCGACCGCAGGAAACTCATTTCGCCACCATGACCGACCCCAAAGACATAGGCAAGATTTTACGCGATATTGATGAATATAACGGTTTGGTGTCCGTTCGCTATGTGCTTAAACTGATACCATATTTCTTTGTACGTTCCAGTGAGCTTGCAAAAGCGGAATGGGCCGAATTCGACTTGGACAAGGCCGAATGGCGCATTCCTGCTGAACGAATGAAAATGCGGCGGATACACATCGTGCCCATCGCCCGGCAGCCCATGGAAATATTGCGGGAATTGCATACTTTTTCCGGGCAGGGGCAATATCTTTTCCCCGGAAAAGGCAAATTATCCCCATCAGTAGACGGCAAAAGCCTGATTTGGGCTTTACGGCGAAAAATGGGCTACTCCAAGGATGTAATGAGCATCCACGGTTTCCGGGCTATGGCATCCACCTATTTGAATGAACAGGGGTACAACAGGGATTGGATAGAGCGCCAACTTGCTCATAGCGAACGAGACAGCATCCGCGCCGCGTACAATTACGCTGAATACCTCCCGGAACGCCGGAAAATGATGCAGGATTACGCCGACTATCTTACCGCACTAAAAGAGCAACAGTAGAGATTTTTTGTTGCACTACTGGACAGGGAAAGAATGATGTTTACTCTTTAATCCAGCAAGCCCCGGAGCTTCTTTTGAGCAAGCCTATGCGCTTCTTTGACCAACGGTGTCCAAGGAGCGCATTTTTTGTTTTGCAACAGTATCAAAAGGAGCTTTTCTCATGTTCAGCAACATCCCAACATCCGGCTTTCTTCGCCTTCCCCAAATCCTCGCCATCTTCCCCATCAGCAAAAGTGCATGGTGGGAAGGATGCCGTACCGGTCGTTACCCCAAGCCCATCAAACTCGGCCCCCGCACCACCGTTTGGCGAGCCGAAGACATCACAGCGTTCATTGAGCGCATCAGCAATCAGCAAACCGAGGTGAACAATGAACGATAGCCCCAAAACCGCACCGGGAAGGCCATGCTCAGCCCGCGTGGAGTATTTTGCTTGCCGTGAAGACGTGGAAGCTATGCTCACCAAGGGCTACAGCGTTCGGATGGCTTACGAAAGCATGGCGGAGCAAGGCCGCGTTACATGCAGCTACTCCGCTTTCTGCGACTATGTACGCGGTGGCGGAAAACGTCTGCATTCCAAAAAAAGGGAAAAACCGAGAAGTGCAGCACCGCTTCCACCGAAAACTGGAGGCCCGATAATTGTCGGGCGAGCGGATAACTCATTTCCCGATCCGAGAAAAATGGACGTTAATGACGCGATTTAATCTCGCTTGTAATACCGCCATTTATTAACGCATACACCCCACAAGCGACGAAGAAGATGGAAGATCATAAAAGCTATTGCAGAACTGTCCACACGCAACGCAGTAGGGAAAATAATGACGTAAATGGGCAGAGTGCGTCATCTTTTTATCTTCGTGCACGTTTGAGCAATGCAACGGAGAGGCAGGACAGGCAAGGTACATGTACCTTGCGTCCTGCCCTCCGGGGGGAAAGAGGCTTATTCGCAGTCTTCGACTGCTCAACACCCAAAACCTGGAGAACAAAATGCCCTCAAAAAAACCGCGTATCACCGTGTACCTTACCCCGGAGGAACACGCCGAAATATCCGCTTCCGCCGCCAGGGCGGGGATATCGCTTTCACAATTCGCCAAGCTGGTTTGCACCGGAATGGCTGTTCCAAGTCTGGAGCATAAACAGGCAGTGCATGAAATCATCAAAGCCCGCGCCGACCTGGGGAGGCTCGGCGGCTTGTTCAAACAGGGGATTGCAGCGGGCGGTGACAAGTTTGCCCTGAACCGCCTCTTAAAAGAGGTTGATATCGGGATGCAGGAACTAAAAGCTGCCGCCATGAGGATTCGATGATCAGCAAGCACGTTCATTACGAGGCCGCACATGACAACTACGGTGCCCTGGCCCGTTACATTGCCGATGCCGGTCACAAAGGTGAAAAATGTCTTGCAAGCTGGTGCGCCGGATGCGCCGCTGACGATGATTACGAACTTGCCATTATCGAGGCCCAGGCCGTGCAGTCCATGAACACCCGCAGCCAGAAAGAAAAGACCTACCATCTCCTTGTGAGTTTCCGTCCAGAAGACGAGGCCCGACTCACGCCGGAAGCCTTCAAGGCCATTGAGGAACGCTTCGCCGCCGCTCTCGGATTCTCCGAACATCAGCGGCATTGCGGAATTCACAAGAATACCAACAATATTCACATGCACGTTTCATATAGTATGATTCACCCTGAACGGCTCACCCGGCGTGAGCCGTTCAGGGATTATGCCACGCGGGATAAGCTGTGTCGGGAGTTGGAGAAGGAATACGGCCTGACCGTGGACAATGGCCGGGAGCAGCGGCAGGAAAACGCGCTTTCCCATAAAGCCGCCGCCATTGAGACGCACACAGGGCAGGAGTCTTTCGAGTCCTACGCCAAGCGCCACAAGGGAAAAATTATTGACGCTCTCGGCAGCGCAACGCATTGGCAGGATTTGCACGAAGCCCTGAAATCTCATGGCCTGGGCATCAAGCCTCACGGGGCTGGCCTTGTCATCGTTGATCTGCACGACAAGCATACGGCAAAAGCGAGTGCGGTTGACCGTTCATTGTCAGCAAAGCGGCTACAGGAGCGATTTGGAGCGTTCCAGCCATACCGGAGTTTACGTCCTGTACAGGAATTTTCCCGCTATCAGGCCGTGCCATTGCACCGCTCCCCGGAGCGCGGGAAACTCTTCGCTCGATTCACTACGGGCATCGAAACCCGAAAAACCAAGCTGGAATCCATCAAGGAACGCGAAGACAAGCAGCTTGCCGCCATCAGAGAAGAATGGGCTGTAAAGCGCCGTGAAATAGAGAAAATGAGTATCGGCAAGCGCAATCGCCACAATTTGCTGACCCTGGCACGCAAACACGAAAAGGAGGCCATCGCCAAGATCAAACTGGCCCTGTTGCCGGAACGCGAATCCGTGCGCCAGGAAATTTCGTACACTTCATGGCAGGGCTTTCTCAAGCTGGAAGCCGAAAACGGCAATGAAGTTGCCCTGGCCGTGTTGCGTTCCCGCAATGAGTCTGTGGAGCCGGAAACTGTCGAGCAACATGAGCAGACATTGAAATCTCCAGTAAAAGACTGGAGCCGTCATGGGCTGGATTACGCCGCCAAGACCGCCATTCGCGCCGAATACGCCGAGAAAGAACGGGAGTTACAAGAACGCCCCGATTTGTCCGCCAGAAGTAAAAAAGAGCTACTGGCCTTTCTCCGTATGGAGCAGATCGCTGCCGAGGCTCGCGCCGAAGGCTCCGACCTGGGCACCATCAAGCGCCGTATCGACGGCAAGGGAATTGTCATTTTTACCTTGGACAGCGGCGCCACCATCCGGGACACAGGCAAGAAAATTTTCTATTCAGCCCATGACTCCAAGGCGGAAGATACAGCCAGACTCTACGCCGAAAAGAAATGGGGAAAACGCCTGACCCTAGAAAAAGGCTGTATCCGGTTCCAGCCGGAACTGGAGTTACCAAAACGGCGGCAGGAGATTTCACGTTGATAACAGAGTGCATTGGGAATAAAAACTGAAGAAGCTGTAACGAAATGTCACTTTTAGAAGTTTGCTATTTATCGTGACAATTTCTTGGGATACATCTGTTTGCAAGTAATTTTCATGTGTCCGACAAATCGTTTAGAGAGCAACCATGGCTACTATACTGATCATTGATGATGATTTGGAGCTTTTCAGCCTCCTTAGCGCGTATCTTAAAGCGGAAGGCTTCGACAGCGTTCATGCCGCAGATGCAGAAAAGGGATTGCGTGAAGCAGCCAAAGGCGGGCATGACGCTTTAGTTCTTGATGTCATGTTGCCGGGAATGAATGGGTTTGAGGTGCTGCGCCGCTTGAGGACGGAAGAAACCACTGCTTTTTTGCCCGTACTCATGCTCACAGCGCGTGGGGAAGAAATTGATAGGGTGGTCGGCCTCGAAATGGGGGCGGATGACTATCTTGCAAAACCGTTCAGTTCCCGTGAACTAGTTGCGCGTTTGCGTGCGCTCTTGCGCCGGACATCTCTCGGCAAGGCGAATTTACCCCTACAGCATGTGGATGATTTGAGTATTAATCGCGCATCTCTTTGTGTTGCCGTGAACGGCCAACAGCAAGACGTGACGGTTTCCGAGTTACGTCTCCTGACTCTTCTTACGCAAAACATTGGCGAAATTGTAAGCCGGGATACCCTGTACAAATCCATCTTCGGCCACCCTGCATATCCAATGGATCGCAGCCTGGATATGCTGGTCAGCCGTCTGCGGAAAAAACTCGGCCCGCGCAAGGACGGTGGCGAACGCATCAGAGCCGTCCGGGGTGAAGGCTATATGTACCTTTTGGCGGGAGAAACGACTTGATTCCAAAACAGATACAATCACGTCTGAACGCCATGCCGTTATTCTGGAAAGTCTTTATTTTCATTGTCGCGTTACTCGTCTTTGTCGTAGGCCTTGCGGAATTCATTCTGGAACCACTGGCTGAGAACGCCCTTGATGGGATTTACGGAGGCTTCCAGCCTTGGCACGAGGTCGTAATCTGGGCTGTGAGTATACTCATTCCCGCTCTTGCTTGCGGCTACATTCTCTCCAAAATACTTTCCGACAAGCTCGGCAAAATGGCCAAGGCGTCAAAAGCCCTGGCCAGAGGCAATCTGGAAGCGCGTCTGCCGGAAAACGGTAACGCCAGGGACGCTTTTGACGTGCTGGCCCACAGTTTCAACGAAATGGCCGATGCCATCAAAACACAGCAGCAAAATGATCGCAGGCTACTGGCGGACATTTCACACGAACTGCGCTCTCCTCTTACCCGCATGACGGTTGCAACGGACTTGTTGAACCTGAAACATAAAGATGAAGAAAGCGTGGAAATTTCTTTACGCCTTGAAAAAGAAATACGTCAAATGAACGAGTGCATTTCGTTACTTATGGGACAGGCGCGGGACAAGCTACTGTATTCCGGCATAAAAAACGCGATGGATCTGGGTAAAGTTCTTGTTGAATTGGCTGACGATTTTTCTTTTCAGGGTGAAATGCAGCGCATACGCATAAAGGCAGCCATCTCTGACGGTCTTGTGGTGTACGGGAATGCGTTGCTGCTGGAACGCATGTTCGGCAACATTCTCTCCAATGCCATCTTCTACAGCCCTTCGGGCAATGTGATCGAACTGGAAGCAAAACGGGAAGGAGACAATATCCATGTCTCCATCAGAGATTTTGGGCCGGGCGTGCCGGATGACCAGCTTGAAGAAATTTTTCGCGCATTTTACCGGGTGGATAGCTCCCGCGCCCGTACCAGCGGCGGTGTAGGTCTGGGGCTTGCCCTTGCCAGGGAAGCGGCCATTCTGTTCGGCGGCAATATTGTCGCCCGTAATGCTCATCCGGGCCTATGCGTTACGGCCACTCTTCCTGTCTATTTTGACGATGAGGAATAGCGCCTTGTCGCGTTTGGGAACAGCAGCAGGCAACGGAGCAGGCCTTGGCCGACCGTTGCCTTATTTATTGGCTGCGCTCGCCTGTACGATCCTGGAGAGCATCCAGACTTTTGACCGACTGGCCCAAGCGCCCTTTTTTCGGCATGACGTCTGGCTGCTCCCTAAAGCGATTCACACCGAATACAAATGGCTGTTATATACCGCTCCAAAAGTCTTTATCAGTATCGTCGGCGGACTATTTCTGCTGCTTTTTCTGGCATCCTTTTCAGGTAAATGCTGTTTGCGTCTGCAAGCCTGGAGAAAACCGGCGCTGCTTGTAGTGTGCAGCATCATTTTCGTGCCTTTGACTATCGCAACCATAAAATCTCTCAGCGGCGTATACAGCCCGGTTGATATGCTGCCCTACGGCGGCAAACATCCGCATATCGGCCTGCTGGAACAGTTGTGGGCTTATGGTGCTGTATCAGGTGGACGGAGCTTTCCCGCCGGACACGCCAGTGGTGGATTCGCGTTCATGGCGCTATACTATCTTCCCCTGCGCGAGTCATGGAAAAGGGATTTATTCGCTTTCGGATTTCTCGCCGGGTGGGGCATGGGACTGTATCAAATGGCACGAGGAGAACATTTTCTATCTCATACCCTGACTACCATGTTTCTTGCCCTGACGATCATAACGACACTTGACCACCTCATTGACGCCTTCGGGCGGCGACTCAAGGCTTTTGCGGAAAACTAACAAGAACCGCGAATCCTTTTCCTTTCCTCGTTACAATTTTTTACACGCCGTCATCCTCTCGTTACTCTAAGCATTTTATCCCTTTAGGCATAAAGGTGCTGCCGCGCCTGAACTGTGTCTCTATGGAGGGATATAATGACTGCTTTTTTCAAGATTGTCGGCGAATTCAGATTACGGTATCTGGCCTATCTGGCTATTTTATTTATTATTATCAATGTTGTCGTGCGGTTGGCATTACAAACGGGTTTTTCAGAAGCCTTGCCATTCACGGCCTGGATGTTTCCCGGCCTGTTGAAAGGTGTCTTGAACGATTGCGCCACCCTGGTCTTTGTATTCTTGCTTCCAGCTTCTTTTATATTGCTGCCTACTGACAAATTTCTGCAACGGCGATGGGTAGGGAGAATGTATATCTCGCTCATCGCGTTCTGCTTTTCGGCAATCTTTATTTTCAACGCTTTTGCCGAATATTTCTTCTGGGACGAATTCAGCTCCCGCTTCAACTTTATCGCCGTTGATTACCTCATTTATACCACCGAAGTCATACAGAATATCGTAGAGTCTTATCCTCTATTCTGGCTTCTGCTGGCGGTGTTTCTCCTCGCAGCGGGAGTTACCGCTTTATTGTGGAAAAAACTGCGCACCGTTCTTCCCAGGATAAAAACACAGCCTGCGGATTACTTCCCCCGCAACGGCAGTTTGGGCGGCAGACTTGGCCTGCTTGGAGGATTGTATGCGGCGGCGGCTTTGCTGTTCTTTACATTTAGCCCTTTCACCGTGGAGCAGAACAGATTTTGGAATGAATACGCTAAAAATGGCGTGTATGAACTGTTTTCAGCATATCTGAACAACCAGCTTGATTATCGTGCCTTCTATAAAACCATGAGCAGGCAGGAGGCCTTTGCTCTTGTGCAGAATGAAATAACGGACGCTAACAAGATTTTTGTTCCGACAAAAGGGGAAAGCCTTTTGCGCATGGTTGCGTCGGATGGCCCGGAGAAGCACCCCAATGTGATCATTGTCATTATGGAGAGTATGGGTAGCAACTGGTTTGGGGAGTATACTCCCAACCTGAATGCGCTGGCTGAAAACGGGCTTTCTTTTTCCAATATGATGTCCACAGGAACGCGAACCGTGCGCGGCATTGAAGCCTTGATGCTTAGCGTGCCGCCTACTCCCGGCAATTCGATAGTACGCAGGCCGGATAATGAAAGGCTTTTCAATCTCGGCACCATGTTCCGGGAGCGCGGGTATGATCGTGATTTCATATACGGCGGCATCGGCTATTTCGACAACATGAACGCCTTTTTCGCTGGCAATGGATATGCCGTTACCGACAAGCTGGACTTTGCGCCGCAGAGCAAAACATTTTCCAACGCCTGGGGGCAGTGCGATGAGGATTTATACTCAGAAAGCCTGCGTCTTGCGGACAGAAGTTTTCAAGCGAACAAGCCCTTTCATCAAGTTCTCCTGACCACTTCCAATCATCGGCCTTTCACTTTTCCCGAAGGCACGGTGGATATGAAGCAGGGTTCACGCCGCTCGGCCATTAACTATGCTGATTATGCCATTGGCCGGTTTATGCGGGAAGCCAAGGGAAAGCCCTGGTTTGACAATACGGTTTTCGTATTTGTGGGCGATCACCCCTCTTCAATCGCTGGAAAAACCGAAGTGCCCGCCGATGCCTATGGCATTGTCTGTGTCATGTACGGCCCGAAATTCTTTCAACAGAAAACGGTGAATACTCTATGCAGCCAAATAGACGTTGCTCCGACTCTCCTGGCAAGTCTCGGCTGGGAATACCGTTCACAGTTTTTTGGAACAAATGCGCGGGAGCTGCCGGAAGAAGCCGGACGCGCCTGGATATCCACCTATCAACTTCTCGGCTTCAGAACCAATGAACAGCTTGTTGTCCTGAAACCTGACGGAAGCGCTGATGTCACAAATGTTGCTTCAAGCGCCTCGGGTGACGTGTATGGCATAGCCCCTGGCCAAAGCGGCGAAACGATTGTCGCCAGGGCTGTGGCTTCCTACCAGTGCGCTTATGACCTTTTTACGGACAAGCGCATGAAAGAAAACGTGGTCGCCTCCTATACACCCAGGCTTCTGCCCGTGGAGCAGAGGGCTAATGCTGCCGGGAGTGCAAACAATAAAGCGGACAACAGGGGCCAAAAGGACGAGCAGGCCGCACTGAGCGGATCGAAGGCCGGTTTACTGGGATTTCTGTTGCTCAAAAGTGTCGGCCAGGACAGAGCTCATTAAGGAATGACTGTGAAAACCATACATATAAAACGATATATTTTAATATTTTCGGCACTTGTAATCCTTGCAAGCGTTTTAACCACCATATTCCTTATCTCGCCGCCCTTGAAAGAAACAGGAGGCAGAAATAACCCGCAAAACTACTGGAGTGGTGCTGCTCCTAAGTATGTTTTCATGTTCATTGGTGACGGCATGGGGCCTAACCATATTGCCATTACCGAAACTGCCCTTAAAAGCCGATTGTCTTTCACGAGTTTTGATAATCAAGGCATCATCAGCACTCATTCGGCAAATAAACTGGTAACGGACTCCGCAGCCGCAGCAACCGCCTTGGCAACTGGTTATAAAACCAAAAACGGCAGGCTTGGCTTGGGGCCGGAAAAACAAAGACTGACCAATATTGCCGAGTTGTCCAAAAAAGCGGGCAAGAGGGTTGGAATCATTACTACTGTTTCTCTTAATCACGCCACACCAGCGGCATATTATTCTCACGTCAAATCTCGTTCCCGCAGTTATGAAATCGGCATGGCTATGCTGACGAGTGGTTTTGACTATTTTGCGGGAGGTGGGCTGCATAAGCACGATGAAAAGGGAAAGGCGGATTTATACACCGTAGCTGAACGACAAGGATTCACAATTTTACGTGATCGGCAAGTCATTCTCCAGGCGATGTATCAAGGTTCACCGATATTGGCTCTCAATCCGGAACTCGGCCCGGACAGCGCCATGCCATACAGGGTAGACATGACGGAAAAAAGCCTGACTTTAGCGGAATTTGTCCGCAAAGGCTGTGAGTTGCTCGATAGTAAAGACGGCTTTTTCATGGTGGTTGAAGGAGGCAAAATTGATTGGGCCGCTCATGGAAATCAGGCAGACAAAATGATTCAGGAGGTATTTGATTTCAGTGAGGCCGTGGATGCCGCCATTAAATTTGCGGCAACGCACCCCAGCGAAACACTGATTGTAGTGACAGCCGACCATGAAACAGGTGGACTGGCCTGGATGACGCCCAATCGAGGAGATTCTACCCCGGTACGCCTGCCTGACGCACAGGCAAGAGCAAACTCCTTTGAAAACACCGGTTGGGCCTGGACAACCAAGGGGCACACCTCGGCCATGGTGGATGTCTTCGCTACGGGGCTTGGCTCCGCACTGTTCAGAGGCCGTTACGACAATACAGATATAGCTTGGAAACTTATCAATATTATGCGCTTGCAAAAATAAGCACCATTGGCCTACCCAGACGCTTTTACGACCTGGAATGGAGCCGCGCAAATTCTTCGCCCAAGCTGCTGCGCACAGCGAGGCATTAACATCAGCATACCGCATGGCGTATGCATCTGATGCCGTTTGTGCACAGTACCCAGGGAAACAGGGCTGGCCTACGTCCTCTTGGGTGAACCGTTACTGCCGCCCACAGGAGTAAAGGCGGCCAGACCTGTGCTATGCGCGCCATATGCGGCTTGCTCCAACCTCTAAGGAGTTGGAGATGAAAAAACGGACAAATACCACCTTGGCGCTCGAAGAGTTTGAAAAGAAGGCCAATGAATTCATCGGACTGACTTTTGATCATTGCGAAGACCAGTTACGGCAGGTCAGAACGCATCACTCGCTTCCGAAA
This sequence comes from Desulfovibrio sp. OttesenSCG-928-I05, assembly GCA_030266385.1. GTDB lineage: Bacteria > Desulfobacterota > Desulfovibrionia > Desulfovibrionales > Desulfovibrionaceae > JAJDHY01. Next base: position 6,225 of record JAJDHY010000009.1, on the reverse strand, counting down.
CACCCCAAAAGTCAGGTGTTGCCCTACGTTGCCATGTCTGTGCAGCAAAGCATTAAGGCTTTTCTGGCTATACTGAAGCTACCTAACGAATAACCCCAACCCCAGGCGCTTGCGGAAACGTGAGCGCCTTTCTTTTTATCTCAAGCGTCGAGCCGTTGGCGAGTAAGCCCCCGGAGGGCAGGGCAGGAAGTACATGTACGTCCTCTGTCCTGCCTCTTCAATTCGATATAAAAAAGCATGTGGAAGCATAATCCTGCCCACTGATATGCGAAAAATGGGCGGAAATCTCTCTTTCTATGTCTTCGTATGCGAATGTATGCTTATGCGATACTAAAATATGCTAGATTATGCCGTTGCGGTATATTCGTGGGCAAAATTATCCCAACCGCTCTTAAAATCGCTTGAGTATTGATTTTCAGGAAACTGTGGATTGTTATGGAAAGGTGAAGAGTATTGAAACTCCATGAAGAAGGCTGAAAAATGGCATTGTGCTTTCCGCGTGGGTATTTCCTCGAATGCTGCACCACCTGAATCCGTCAACAGTCCGCAGTAGCTTCCCTGGATAAACACCAGCAATGTCCATAGTCATGGTAGCGGAGAATCATTATGTGCTAAATTGTGTTAACATATTGAATTTTATAAATAATAATGTAATTTGAGCTTTTTCAACATTCGATATTTTGATCGATTGAATCTTGTTATAAATGAAGCTATCATAAAGAATATTGCCCTATCAGGCACTTGGAGGGAACTGTGGGAGAAACTGCAAACATTGCAAGAATGGCCGAACTCATCAGTAACGACATCTTCAAAGTTTTTGGGTGGGAAATCAGCGGAAGCATGAATATTGATTGGGAGTGTGTAAACTCCGAACATCCTAGCGATACACACCCTGCCGATGTCGTCTATAAGTATCCAGAACCATATAAAGATATTATCACATATGTTCTATGCGACTTAAAAAGTTACGCTAAATCTTCAATTAATAAAAATTCGATAAAAAAAGCTATTGAAAGTCTCAATCTTTCGCTTAGTTGTGCAAAAGTAAGTGCTGATTGGAAAGAAAAGTACAAAGATACGGATAAGAATCATGATGTAAAAGGCATGTTGTTTATTTACAATCATGACGGTGAATTTGTTGATGACGATCAAGAATTCACTAAATTGGTTGATGACGCGACAAAAAACATAAAGATAGACAAAGGTAATTCTATTTTTATCGTTGGGCCATCTGTAATTAAATATTTAACGAATGTAGCTCATAACATCAAGACACTACAAGCCGATTCAAAACTCCCCATGGATAAGTTAAAAATTGGCTACTACTATCCAGAGCTAGAAGATAGGAAATTATGTCATAATACATCTACACTTCCACTATCCATAGAGCATATGAGTGCGAATTATCAAGTCATGCGCTATAATCAAAACGATAGCAATAAAATTGACGGATTAGATATTTATATGAGAGGCAACGGCGGCGAAGTCGAGTCGTTTATGCATGCCATTGACTTCATAAGAAAAAGTAATCTTCTCCAAGAACAAACCAAAGTAAGAGTCTTTGTTCCATCCGGTGCGCCAGAAGCCAGAAGAAATTTCCAGAAAGCAAAGTCATTATTCACCGAAGATCTCGGAGCGGTATTAAGAGAGCAAATGCAAAACTTAATTACATATGAACATTGCCCTGTAGTCGTTAAGCAGCAATATTTTAATGAGGAAATAGGTATGCGTTATGATAAATAGTGAGGGAAGAAACTATTATCTTACGCCACTAGATATATATGACACGCTAATGGCAAAAGAGCGGAAGCTTAGTATTTCAACGATGATTCAACTTGCCAAAAAGAAAGGGATACTTCTTTCAGGCCAAGACTCACGCGAAACATTGGCAAGATATATTTCATCAATTCCTTTCGATTACGGAGATATAGAAGAGTTATACAATATGATCGAAACAGATCAACGTAGAGAAAAAACAACAAATTCTACGGTTAAAAAAACTATTTCATTTGATAGTGTCAAGGCTGCCGTTGACAAGCTGAATGAAGAAAGAGAAATTTTTGGTGAAGTATACTCAATCGCTAGCAACCCGAATTCGCCGACAGTAATAATTGATGCAAAATATAGAGAGACAGATTTTGCCAAGGCAAGAATGCTCCAAACAACAAAAAGAGAAGCCAGAATTGAGTTAAGTTCCAAAACGAAAGATACCCTCATAAGATTTCCTGCCAATGAAAAATGCACTCAGATAGTAAATGCCTTAATTTCAAATATTGAAAAAGATACTGGGCAGAATATTGAAGTTGAAAAAGTAGAACTTACAAACATAACTACCCCTGCCAAACGTAATAAGTTCTTTTTTAATTTAATGGATGGCATAGAAGGTATGCCTACTAAAGATGTATTAAGTGTTAAAATGGTTCCAATGAATCCAGAAGAAGCTGATGGAGAACCAGAAGAAAACGCCCAAATCACAAGTCTTATCAGGAGAGTTGCTATTGACGGCCAAGCCATCACTGCATCTAAAGAGTATCAAAGTTTGGTTGGTAAAGGATTTTTTATTTCTAGTATAATTTGGCAAGCAAATGATACAACGACAAATCCTAATACACTTGTAGAATTAGAAGCTGGCTTCACTGTTCAGTCTGAATGCAAAGATTTCAAATATTCAGTAAAAGGAACCTATGCATTTGAAAAGGAGGCTGGTGGTTTTTCCTTGCACCGAAAACCCGCCAGCGAACTTGACCGCATAAAGTATCTTTCGTTGATCGAAAAAGCTGCAAAAAGTTCTCTAGATGGGGTAAGTAATGATAAAGATTAAATTTTTGTCATTTTCAACCTCTGTGTCATGGGAGAAGATTGAGAAGTCTTTCCTCTCACTTCGTTATACGGATAATGAGAGCCAGGGGGTTAATGTATCGTCCATTAATGACAAAGAACTAAAGGCCACTTTTTATGAAAAAATAACTTATACTGAAATTATTAATCACCCTATTGATGGAATATCAGAGGCTATTGGGACTACATATTTCGCAAGTGAGTTTGTGATAAATAGAGAAAAAAATCTGATATATTTCATAAACTCCACAAAGAGAGTCAACTCTTTATTAACTTTTCTATCTCTTAAAGAACAAAATTTTTATGCTTCTGACATAACACTAAATGTATTAAATTTTCCTGCTATTGGTTCTAAGTTGTTAGAGCGTTTTCGAGTGAAAAAATTGACCTTTCCTCCATTTGAGCTATCAGAACATTCGCGTGCTTTCTTTTCAATTGCTAGTAAATCTGACGTGTTTAATGATCTGAACAGTATTGCGCTTCCACTTCCCAAAAAACCAACAAGACTAGCGTTTGAAGGCATCTTGTACGGGAGAAGAGTGTCTGGGGAACTACTTTCGACTGGAATGTGTTCTGTAACAAACCAAAATTATGAAGTATTTCTTGAAGCTCTAGTGGATTCATCTAACATCTTTGAGCGTCAATAGCGAACCCCGTTTGGCAGCAGAGGAGAGATATGGCAAAGCTCACGATTCTGGACACCAATGTTTCATATTATTCCCAAAAGGATGAGGATTATATCTGCCTGACCGACATGGCTCGTTATCGGGACTCAGAGCGGGTGGATTATATCATCCAAAACTGGATGCGGAACCGGAATACCATCGAATTTTTAGGCTTGTGGGAACAGTTGAACAACTCCGATTTTAAATCCATCGAATTCGATGGATTTAGAAATCAGGCCGGGTTGAACAGTTTTGCGCTCACGCCTAAATTGTGGGTTGAAAAGACGAACGCTGTGGGTATCGTTTCCAAGAAAGGGCGCTATGGTGGTACCTACGCCCACAAGGATATCGCCTTTGAGTTCGCCTCCTGGTTGAGCGTGGAGTTCAAACTCTATCTCATCAAGGAATTCCAGCGCCTCAAAGATGAAGAACAGCGGCAACTTGGTTGGGACATCAAGCGCAATCTCGTCAAAATCAACTACCGCATTCATACGGACGCCATTAAAGAGCATCTTGTCCCTGAATCCGTCACACCCGCCCACGCCAATATGGTATACGCATCCGAAGCTGATATTCTGAATGTGGCCCTGTTTGGAATGACCGCAGCCGAATGGCGGCGGGACAACTCGGATAAGGACGGCAATGTTCGAGATTACGCCACAGCGGCGCAACTCGTTTGCCTTTCCAACTTGGAAAACCTCAATGCCTTATTCATCAAAGACGGATTATCCCAAGGGGAACGCCTCGCCCGTCTGAATGCCATAGCCATTCATCAAATGACTTTGCTGACAGCGGACGCTGGAATAAAGCGGCTTGAATCCTCAAAGAAATGATTGCCTGAACCGGCTTGGAATTGACTTGACGTATTGCCGGAGCATCTCCTTTTTATCCTTCATCGTAGATCATCTTTAAGAAATACGAACTTTACCGTCCGTTATTGTCCGCATATACCCGCATTTTTTTGTTGGTATGATAGTTGGTAAAAATATTTTATAAATATTTTTTATCAAATAAATTCATATAAATATATAAAAATAGAAACTCGGACAGGACAGAGGAAGTGTACCCACCTTCGGCGGCTCCATTCCTGTCCTGCCCTGCGGGGCTGCTTATTCGCGGTTCCGCTCAACGCCAAAACAGAGAGGCAATTACCCCATGAAAAAGGCACTCATTCTGGCCGTTCTGCTTTGTTTTCCTATGTCCGCACTCGCAGCGGAGCCAGGGCCACCCGCGCAATTGGTGAAAGCCGTGGCCCGGCAGGAATCCGGGCTGAATCCATTGGCGGTCAATATCGCCGGAAAATCATACTACCCGACCACACGGAAAGAAGCGGAACGGCTGATCAGAGAAGCCCTGGCAGCCGGGAAGTCATTTGATGTGGGAAAGATGCAGATTAACAACTGGTGGATGAAGCGTTTTTCCATCAGCCCTTTTTCCCTGCTCGATCCTAATGTGAACGAAGCATGGGGAAAGCGGATACTGGCCGAGGAAATAGCCCGTCACGGCCTCAATTGGAAAGCTGTAGGCAAATACCACTCCCCCGACCCGGAACGCGGCAGACAGTATGCGTGGCTCGTTTATCGTCACTACGCGGGCCAAAGAGCCTCTAAAATTACAAAGGAGGTTTCCCATGCCGTCCAAGAAACGAATACTAAGAACGTATTTGACTCCAGAGGAACACGCTCAAATCAGGGCATCGGCCAACAAAGCAGGGCTATCCCTCTCCACATTCAGCAAAAGGGTGTGCCTTGGGTATTCCGTCCCAAGTCTGGAACATCAGAAGGCAAGAATTGAGCTACGTCAATTAAAAGGCGACTTGGGCAGGCTCGGCGGACTGGTAAAACAGGCGTTGGCAGACGGGGCTGACAGGCAGACGGTTCACAGGCTTTTGCGTGAACTGGATGCCCGGCAGCGGGAACTCCAACTGGCGATAACACTCATACGATGATCAGTAAAAAAGTGGGGATCAGCCCGAAAAACGACAATTACGCACGTCTTGCTGAATACATTGCCGATGCAGGGCATGAAGGCGAAAAAAGCCTCATGCACTGGTGTGCCGGATGCCTTGGGGATGATGATTACCGGGACGGCATTGCCGAGGCAGTAGACATTCAGGCAATGAATATCCGCGCCAAGCAAAATAAGACTTACCACCTCGTTATCAGCTTCCGCCCGGAGGACGAGGCCACGCTGACACCAGAGCGATTCAGGGCCATAGAAGAACACTTTGCCGCAGCGTTGGGGTATACCGAGCATCAGCGGCATTGCGGTGTGCATAAAAATACGGCCAACCTTCATATGCACATAGCCTACAACATGATCCACCCCGAAAAACTTACTCGGCATGAGCCATTCCGTGATTACTGGACGAGAGACAATGTTTGCCGGGAGCTGGAGCAGGAATACTGCCTTATGATTGATAATGGTCGAACCAAAGGCAAGCAGCAGTATTTGGGCGAAAAAGCCGTCGTCATTGAAGCGCATACCGGGCAGGAATCTTTTGAATCCTTTTCGTGTTTGCGCGCCAGGGTCAACAAATTGTGGCGATTGCGCTTGCCGATACTCATGCCCTCTATTTCACGGCGCTTTGCGTCCCATTCTTCCCTGATGGCCGCAATCTGCTTGCCTTCGCGTTCCTTGATGGCTTCCAGCTTGGCTTTTCGGGTTTCGATGCCGGTACGGAAACGGACGTACAGTTCGCCGCGTTCCGGGGAACGATGGA
>JAJDHY010000089.1 GCA_030266385.1 Desulfovibrio sp. OttesenSCG-928-I05 | reverse complement strand
ATTTATATTTCTGTTCAGACATAAGAATAAAATTTTATGTTTATATAATGTTTTGTAAGATGTGTTTATTCGCTCAATTAATGTGATGATAATGCGTATTCTTTACTGCAAACCTGGTTGTTTTCGAACATAAGTCTATACTATAGAAACTATTTAGTTGTACTTTAATACATACATAGTACAGTACATATAATCTAAAATTTAACAAGAAGAATGGCATTGTTTTCCTTGCCATTTACCGGATAAGTAAACTGGATTTGTAATTACTTTACTGGGAAATAGGATTGTATTTCCGCATGGAATGCTGGCTGTACAAGGAAATCTCTGCGCTAGTATATCATCATGATGTGCTGTGAAGATTGATTAATAAATACTCAGGCAAGCAGAGGGGAGGCGGGGTACACATGCAGAAGTGTCCTGCATTCCGTCTGACGGGAAAGCAGGACACTGTGCGGAAAAAGGATATGATGGAAAGCGGAGTATGACGGCAATGTCATGGAGTAAGCGCCTGTTTGCGCATTACGACATGGTTCATATTCCGTCAAAGGTGTTACAACTGTTGGGGTTCCCGCTATCAAAGCCCTGCTTGAACCATGTATAACGCTGTTTGGATGTGCCATGTGTGAAGCTGTCGGGAACAACCCGGCCGCCGCTTTGTTTTTGCAGCCGGTCGTCGCCGATGGCTTGTGCCGTTTTCAGGGCTGATTCAAGGTCGCCCGGATCAAGAATGCCTTCCTGATGCATGGCGTGTCCCCACACGCCCGCAAAACAGTCGGCCTGCAATTCCATTTTTACGGAAAGCTGGTTGGCCGCCTTCTGCGAAGAACGGCTCTGTTCCTGCCTGACCTTCTGTTCTATGCCCAGAAGGTGCTGCACATGGTGGCCGACTTCATGCGCGATAACATAACCTTGGGCAAAATCGCCCCCGCCGCCGAGCGAGCGTTTCATATCCTGGTAAAAGGAAAGATCAATGTATACTGTTTTGTCCCCCGGGCAGTAGAAGGGCCCCATGGCCGCCTGGCCGTAGCCGCAGGAAGATTCTGTCGCGCCGGTATAGAGTACGAGTTTGGGCGGAACATAGCGGCTGCCCGCCTGGGAAAAAATTTTCTCCCAGGTTTCTTCGGTGGTTTTCAGGGCGACGGATGTGAACCGGGCCATTTCCTGTTCCTGGGCGCTCGGCTCGTACTGCTGTGAAGAGACAACGCCTGTCCCTGTCCCGCCGGTGAGGAGCGGCGTCAAATCGACGCCGTAAAACCCGGCCACAACGACAATAACGATGAGGAGAATCCCCCCTTTTCCACCCCGGAGGGGAAGGCCGCCCGTTGCGCGCCGCTGGCCGCGCCGGTCTTCTATATTGTTGCTTTCGCTACGATTCTGCCACCGCATAGCTACCGCCTTTTTCTTGTGTGATTTCTCCCGGAATGCACGGGCGGGAACGATGATACGGTCCCTGTCAATTTTCATCAATAGCTATCATGGCCGCTTCACGAGAAAAGTCGTTCCCGGCCATGGCGGCTGTGTCTTGTCAGTGCGAGAACAGCCTGATAAACAGGAATTTTATATATACATACTGCTTGAATACCCACCACCTTTTCACCTCCGGAGAGCCTCGATGATCCGTTTTGAATGCGATTACGCCGAAGGGGCGCATGACGCTATCTTGAAAAAGCTGAGTGAAACCAATTTTGAACAAACTCCCGGTTACGGCGTGGACCCCCATTGCGAGAGCGCCCGCGCGCTTATCCGCACCGCCTGCAAAGCGGAAGCGGCGGACGTGCATTTTCTGGTCGGCGGCACGCAGGCCAATACCGTTATGATCGCCTCCATTCTGCGCCCGCATCAGGGCGCGGTGTGCGCCACGACCGGGCATATCGCCGTGCACGAAACCGGGGCCATTGAAGCGACCGGCCATAAAGTGCTGACTATTCCCAGCGACGACGGCAAAATCAGCGCGGAGCAGATCAGGGCCGTCCATGCCGGGCACTGGAATGACAGTACGCACGAGCATATGGTTCAGCCGGGGCTGGTGTACATATCCCACCCGACGGAGAACGGCACAACTTACAGTAAGGCGGAACTGGAAGCCATCAGCGCGGAATGCCGCGCCCTTGGCCTGCCGCTTGTTGTTGACGGGGCCCGCATGGGCTATGGCCTTGCCGCGCCGGATAACGACCTTTCTCTCGCCGATTTCGCCCGGCTCTGTGATATGTTTTATATCGGCGGCACAAAGGTCGGGGCCTTTTTCGGCGAAGCTGTGGTGATTACCAACGACGCGCTGAAAAAAGATTTTCGCTACCATATCAAGCAGCGTGGCGGCATGCTTGCCAAGGGCCGTCTGCTCGGGATTCAGTTTGAAACCCTGTTCACGGACGGATTGTATGAGAGTGTTTCCCGCCATGCCGTTGCGCAGGCCATGCGTATCCGCAAGGCTTTTGAAACGAAAGGTATTGCGTTCCGCCATGCGTCCATGACGAACCAGCAGTTCCCCATTCTGCCTGACGGCATGAAAAAGGCGCTGGCCGAAAAGTATTCCTTCTCGCACTGGGAAGCGTATGGTGACGGGCATACCGTCGTCCGTTTCTGCACGAGCTGGGCGACAAAAGAAGAACATGTGGAACAATTGATCAGGGATATCGCGGTGCTATAGCTCCGCCAATCTCCGCGCTATGCAATGGAGTGAACCATGAAGAAAATAGATGCTCACGCCCATGTCGGCTATTTCGGATCGTGGTGCGATGTCGGTCTTTCCGCGGAAGAAATGGTCGCCTCCATGCGGCAGTATGATATTGAAAAAAGCATTATAAGTTACCCGGATAACGCGGTCACCTGCGCGGCGGTAAAAAGCCATCCCGAAAAACTTGCGGGGCTTGCCTGGATTGACCCCAACAAGGGGGAAGCCGCCGTCGCCGAATTCGAACGCCTGACCCGGGAAGAAGGCTTGCAGGGGCTGAAACTGCACCCGCTCTTTAACGCCTACACAGCGAACGATTCTGTGGTGTATCCTCTTATGGATGTGGCGCGGGCCGCCCATCTGCCGGTGTTCATCCATTCGGGGCATCCTCCCTTTTCGCTGCCCTGGAGCATCGGACAGCTGGCGGAACAGTATCCCGACGTGCGTATTGTCATGATCCACATGGGGCACGGGCATGGCGTCTATATTCAGGCCGCCATTGATACGGCCATGAAGTACGACAATATCTGGCTCGAAAATTCCGGCATGCCCATGCATACCAAAACCCTTGAGGCCTACCGCCGGGTAGGGAAAGACCGTATTTTCTGGGGAAGCGACGCGCCGTTTCACCATTACGCGGTTGAAATTCTGCGCACGGAAGTAAGTGGTCTGGCGGAAAACGAGCTGGAAGACGTTTTTTACAATAATATTCACGCCTTTATGGGATGGTAGCTGATACGTCTTTTGGCAGCGCCGCCATGGCGTCTGTGAAAACAGAGTATAGGCGGAAAAAAGGAACCTGTTTATGAGCGCACCTACTGCAACCGATCCCAAACTTCTTGAAGCGTTTCACCTGATGTGGGATGCGTACCCCGGCCCCGCGTCACTTGTTCATGCCAGCAAAAGAATACTGGCTGTCAACGATGCCTGCCGCGAAGGGGGGCGGGTGCCGGGCATGGTCTGTTCAACCTGGCCTTCTCCCGACAATCACAGGGGCTGTATGGCCCAGCGCGCTCTGGCGGAGCAGGTTCCCTTTTTCAAGGAAGTCCGTCGTCCCGGCGGCGTGTTCCGGGTCTACTGGCTGCCTGTTGCCGGGTACCCGGATTGCTACGTGCATTTTACAACCCAGACCATTACCCTGGACACGACTCCGGAGCCGGAAGCGCCGTAGACGATTATTAAAAATACCCCAAGCGGCCACAGGCCAAGGAGGTTCACATGCCCTTTGTCAATATCAGGCTGACAGGTGGTGATGAAGCGCCCACCAGAGAACAGAAGGCCGAACTCATCAAAGGTGTCACGGATTTACTTGTCCGGGTGCTGAATAAAAACCCGGCGAATCTGGTTGTGATCATCGATGAAATAGAAAAAGACAACTACGGTATTGGCGGCGTGACGATCACGGAACTGCGTAAAAAGAGTTCCTGAACCGCCGTCGCATGCCGGAGCGGGGCATTTCCCCCTGTGTTTTTCAAAGCGTCTCACCCCTCTCCATGCTGTGCCGTGGGGAGGGGTGTTTTTTACGCTATGAGGGGAGACGGAGAAAACAGCCCGGAACTGAAGGGCATGCCGGGAGGGGCGCGGCGCAGCTGTCGTTATGTCCGGACTACAGCTTCCGGCAGAAGTGAAGCGATGGTTGCTTCAATCTGTTCGACTTCAAACGGTTTTTTCAAGTGGGCGTTCATGCCCGAAGCAAAGGCGCGGTCTTTGTCTTCCTTGAACACATTGGCGGTCATTGCCACGATGGGCACGGATTGGGCCTCTTTTGCCGCTGACGCGCGAATCATGCGCGTGCTGGTGTAGCCGTCCATTACGGGCATCTGGATATCCATGAAGATAATCGCGTAGCGTTCCGGGGCGGCCATGAACATATCAAATCCTTCCTGGCCGTTTTCAGCCACATCAACATGCGCACCGTATCGTTCAAGCAGTTCGACGGCCAGCATCTGGTTGATGGCGGCGTCTTCGACCAGCAGCAGGTGTTTCCCGGAAAGATCCAGCCTGCTTCCGGCATCGAGTCGCGGTTCTGCCTCGAATGTCGCATCGTCCGGAGCAATGTTTACCCAGGTGTTGAAGATAAAAGTGCTGCCCGCCCCGGGTTCGCTTTCCACCCGGATTGTCCCGCGCATCATTTCCACCAGCTGTCTGGAAATGGTCAATCCGAGCCCCGTACCGCCATACTTGCGTGTTGTGCTGACGTCGGCCTGTTCAAACGGGGCGAACAGAGTATGCAACTTGCTCTTGTCAATGCCTATGCCGGTATCCTGCACGCGCCATTCCAGATTGCATTCATCACCATGCTTTTCCAGTAATATAACCGAGAGCGTGATGGAGCCGTTTTCCGGAGTGAATTTTATGGCGTTTGACAAGAGGTTCACCACCACTTGGCGGAGATGAACAGTATCGTAATACAGGTTTGCGGGAATGGCCGGGTCGACGTGCAGTGTGAAGGCTTGCTGTTTGGCGTTTGTTTGCGGCACAATGATGCTTTTGATGGTGTCCAGCTCGTTTTCCACATTCACGAGTGTGGATTCCAGGAGCATCTTGCCGGATTCTATTTTTGATATATCCAGAATATCGTCAATCAGGCTGCGCAGGTGGCGGGAAGAAATGGTGATATTTTCGAGGTGGCGTTTGGCCGTATCAAAATGATCCGCTTCCGAGGCCATGGCGGAGAGGCCGATAATGGCGTTGAGCGGCGTGCGCATTTCATGGCTCATCCGTGAAAGAAACGAGCTTTTTGCCTCACTGGCCAGTGTGGCCTGCCGTGCTTTGCGGCGGTACAGGGTCATTGAAACAAAGCTCAGAATAACGACCACGAGCAGGGACAGAATAAGGATCGTCGAGAGCACCTGCGCGTTGGCCAGATTGCGCTTGATAAAAACATCCTGCATGTCCACACCGGCGACGGTGTTGGAAAGCGTCCCGTCCTTGTAATACATGGGCGACCACGCCGTAAGGAGCCCATCCCATCCGTCCGAATAGCTGCCCAGACTCGCCACGTACTGTTTGCCTGTCAGAGCCGTGTCCGGACCGGCTTCGCGGGCGACCTGCGGCGAATCCAGCCCGTCGGCATCCTCTGCCGGATCAAGGACGTTATCGATGATGAACTGCATTTTGTTCGTTACAGGATCAAGCCGCATGAAATAGGAAAACTGGATACCCGCGTTTTTTGTGAACGCATCCAGCTTTTTTTTCAGTGCGATATACTCGGGGGTCTGCATATCCTCAATAGAGGAGAACGCGTCCAGCTCTTCCGCAGAGACGAGCAGGGACGCGGCCATGCTAAGTGCCGCCATTTCCTGTTTCGTGCCTATTTCGATTATTTCCGCTGAATCCAGCATCATCTGCCGGGCGGAAAGGGCGATCACAAGCACGACGATAAACGACGCGAAGAAAAAAAAGGTAACGCGATTGGGGCCCGTATTTTTTTTCATGAAGAGAGCGGCGTTGAATTGTCAGAAAGAGAAAGGGTGTATCGTTCCGCTCGCAGTAGTATATTGCAAAGTGTATACAAAATGCAAATGTTTGTCTGAGTTTTATTCACTTTGGAACACGGGCTGACGGGCATAGTGCTCTTTGTGCTTCCGGTATACAGGTTGCGTGCTACGGCACAAGGCAAAACATCCATAAACATGATTTGTGTCTGTATTCCTTCCAAAAGATCACCAGTCTTTTATATTCAGGGATGGAATTATGCCCGTGTGCGCGGTGAATCTGGATATATGTGGCTTTTCGCGTCGCTTTTATTTGTAATATCATACTCTTTTTCATCACTTGGTGTGCCGTGGCAGAGGTTTTATCAACGTAATGGATAAAGGCACTGTTTTCAATACGGATGCGTCGTACACAACGAAGAGGCCTGGACAACGGGAGGGGGCGTGCAGTCGCTTTTTGCCCATAGAGCAGTTTCGCTTTGAGATTGTCGCT
>JAJDHY010000088.1 GCA_030266385.1 Desulfovibrio sp. OttesenSCG-928-I05 | reverse complement strand
ACAGCGGGGGGACTTCCCGCAGGGTTTCGAGTGGCAGATGGCAGGCTATGCCGTGTCCGGACTCGAAGTTCAGGGGGGAGGCGCACTGGCTGCACGCGTCGACCATACCCTGATAGCAGCGGGTGCTGAAGGCGCAGCCGGGCGGCGGTGATTCGGGACTGGGGATGGACCCTTGCAGCAGGATACTGGTATGGGGCTGCTTGAGCACCGGGAGCGAGATGGACGAGAGCAGCGCCCGCGTATAGGGATGGTACGGGGGCCGGAACACTTCCTCTGTGCTGCCGATTTCCATCATTTTCCCGAGATACATGACACCGATCTGCCGGGATATCTGCCGTACGGTCGCGAGATCGTGGGATATGTAGAGATAGGCGGTATTGAACTCGTGTTGCAGCTCGCGCAACAGGGTGATGATGGACGCCTGTACGGACACATCGAGCGCGCTGGTCACTTCGTCGCAGATGACGAAATCGGGCCGGACGGCAAAGGCCCGGGCGATCCCGACGCGCTGTTTTTCCCCGCCGCTGAGCTGGTGGGGTTTTCTGTTCAAGTAGTTCTTGGGCAAGCGGACCATATCCAGCAGACGTTCGCAACGCCTTTCCAGCTCTTCGCCTTCGGCGAGATTGTGCAACACAAGGGGACGGCCCAGAATGGTGCGGATACTGTGCCGGGGGTTGAGGGAAGAATCCGGGTTCTGGAAAATGATCTGGATACTTTTGGAAAGCTCCCGGTCCTGCGGGGGGATATGGGTGATATCCCGGCCTTTGTACAGGATGCGCCCGGCGGTAGCTGGCTGGGTGCGGGTGATGGTGTTGGCGAGGGTACTTTTGCCGCAGCCGGATTCGCCGACGATACCGAGGGTTTCCCCGGCATGGAGCTTGAAGGATACGCCGTTGACGGCTTTGACCGGCGGCCGGGCGGACCCGGTGATACGGCTGAAAAAGGTGGTGGTATCGTAATGCTTGTGCACGTCTTCAACCAGAAGAAGGGGGATATATTCTTCTTCCGGATCGACGGGGGGCACTTCGACAATGGGCGCCTTGGCGCTCTGCCAGTCTATTTCCGCCTCGGTGAGCGGTCCGGGAAAATGGCAGGCCACGCGATGCCCCGCGTCGTCGGCGGCGGGAAGGGCGGTCATGGGCGGGAGCGTGGCGCAGCTTTCGGCGGGCCGGGGGCAACGCGGGGCGAACACACAGCCCTGGGGGAGTGAAAGCAGGTTGGGGATCATACCGGGCATGGAACAGGTTTTCGCGCCCGCGTCGGCAGACAGCGGGGGGATACTTTTCATGAGCCCCTGGGTGTAGGGATGCTCGGCCGCGCCGAATATGGTTTCCCGCGTGCCTTCTTCGACCATGCTGCCCGCGTAGATAACGCCGATGCGGTCGGCCACCCGGGCCACGATACCCATATCGTGAGTGATATAGAGCAGCGAGATGTTCAGTTTTTCGCGCAGTTCGTCCAGCAGCCGCAGGAACTGGATTTCCGTGGTTACATCAAGGGCGGTGGTGGGTTCATCCATGATGATGAGTTCGGGATTGCAGAGCAAACCCTGCGCGATGGTAACCCGCTGTTTCTGCCCGCCGCTGACCTGATGGGGGTACTGCTTCATGATGCGGTGAGGGGAAGGGATATTCACCGCTTCCAGCATGGCCACGGCGCGGTCGTAGGCTTCCTTGGCGGAAATGTCCGTGTGCGCGGCCAGGGTTTCTATGAGCTGGTTGCCGATGGTGTAGCAGGGGTTGGCGGCGGTATGCGGGTTCTGGAACACCATGCTGAAATGGCTGCCCCGGAAGCGGCGCAATTCTTCGTGGGAATAGTTGGTGATGGCTTCACCCATGAAGCGCACTTCGCCGGAACTGATGGATCCGTTGGCGGGCAGATAGCCCATGGCGGCAAAGGCCACGGTGCTTTTTCCGGAACCGGATTCACCGATCAGGGCGTAACATTCGCCCTGTTTGACTTCAAAGGATATGTTCCGGACAGCCGGAAGCGGCCCGGACAGGGTTTTGAAGGTGATGGACAGGTTATCGATCTGGAGAATGGGGGTCGCGGCCATGCTTATATCCTCCCCAGTTCGCGGGGATCAAGGATATCACGCAGCCCGTCGCCCAGCAGGTTGAAGGAAATGGTGGTCACGGCAATGGCCGCGATGGGCCATACGATGAGCATGGGGGATTCGAAAATGTATTCACGGGCTTGCCCGACAATGAGACCCCAATCAGGGGTGGGCGGCTGCACGCCCATACCGAGGAAGCTGATGGAAGCCGCCGTCAGGATGGCGAACCCTACCTTGATACTGGCGTCCACGATAACGGGCTGGATGGTATTGGGCAGCATTTCCACCAGCAGGATATAGAGGGGGTTATCCCCCCGGACGATGGCGGCCTCTATGTATTCCTCGCGCCGGACGGCCAGCCCGGCGCTTCGTGCGATCCGGGCTGTTTTTGGTATGGCCGGGGTGGCTATGGCGATGATCACCGTGCCGATGTTGGATCCCAACCCCGCCAGCAGGATCAGCGCAAAAAGAATCCCTGGGAAACTCATGAGTATATCCATGAACCGCATGACGATTTCATCCACCTTGCCGCCCGCGTAAGCGCAGGAAAGGCCGATCAGACTGCCGAAAATGGCGCTGAGGGTGGTGGCGGAAAGCCCGACGGTCAAGGCGGTGCGAGAACCGTAGATGATACGGGAAAGAATATCGCGCCCGTATTCGTCCGTTCCCATGATATGGGTGATGGAAGGGGAATCAAAGCGGTTCTTGGGGTTGATCTTGAGCGGATCGTGCGGCGCGAGCAGCGGCGCGCAGAGCGCCATAAGAATGAGCAGGGTCACCATGATGCTGCCGATGAGGGCATTGGGGTGACGTTTCAGTACCGTAAATGCGCTGGCTATCTTTTTCACAGGAAAATCCTCGTGTTCATAATCATATCGTGGCTGTCGGCGTGGTCGTGCAATCCCGGTCCGGTTATTTGTAGCGGATTTTGGGATTCAGGAACGAATAGGCGATATCCGCAAGGAAGTTCACGATGCAGTAGACCGAAGCGATCACCAGCACCGAAGACTGCAAGAGGGGGATATCCCGCGCCTGAACGGCGAAGACCACAAGGCGTCCAATACCGGGATAGGCGAACACTTCCTCCACCACCACGATGCTGCCGATAAGGTAGCCCACGTCAAGGGCCAGCACGGTCACCGTAGGAAGCAGCGCGTTACGCAGGGCGTGCTTGTACACAACCTGCCGTTCGGGCAGACCCTTGAGACGGGCGCTGCGTATGTAATCGGTCTGCAGGACCTGAATCATTTCCGATCGGGTCTGGCGCATGATGTGCGCGATAAGCACAACGACGAGCGTGAGCACGGGCAGCGCCATGTGGTAGAGCGATTTCAGCGGGTTTTCCGACATGGGCACGAACCCGGTGGAAGGAAAGATGCTGAAAACCGGCCCAGCCAGAAGAATGATAAGGAGCGAGGCTGTGGCGAATTCCGGTATGGATATGCCGATATAGCTGGAAAGCTGGATGAGGCGGTCGGGCAGACTGTTCCGGTGCAACCCGGCCCAGACGCCCAGCGGAACGGCGATACAGGTAACGATGGTCAGGCTGAAAAAGGCGATGACCGCCGAATTCTTCAGCCGGAACAGGATAACTTCGGTAATGGGCTGTTCCATGGAGAGGGCGGTGCCCATATCCCCTTGCAGGGCGTTGCCGAGCCAGGAGAAATACTGGACGTAGTACGGACGATCCAGCCCCATTTTCTGGTGAAGCGCTTGCAGGGCTTCGGGCGTCGCGTACTCGCCGAGGATAACCTGCGCGAGGTTGCCGGGCAGAATGCCGGTTATCGCGAAAATGATGGCGGAGATGCAGAGCAGCGTCAACGCCATGAGAAAAAGCCGTCTGAAAAAATAGCTTGGCGTCATGATACCTCCTGACCTCGTGTGGAACAGCCGCAATACGCTGCAAAGAGGCGTATTGCGGGCGGCAACGGCCCGCTTGCGCTGCCGGGCGGCATGGTTCGCCTGTGCCGGATATGGCGGCAAGGCGATGCGCCGCCCGACCGCGCAAAAACCCACACGCGGCCGATAGGGAATGCTGCCGGTGAGTATGGCACGGAAAGGGGGCCGCCTGTTCTGGCGCATGGTGCGCTGACAGGCGGCCCCTGTCTACAAGCTGTTCGGAACTATGATTTCCAGACGTTCTCCAGATGCCAGTAGGTACCGCGCGGCACCATCCTGTAATCATGGATATTGGGCGTCAGGGCGCAGGTGAGGTCAAGGAAGAGCGGGATACAGGTGGGCACTTCCTCGTACATCATTTCCTGAATATCGGCATACAGCTTGCGCTGCTTGTCTTCGTTCAGTTCGGCGCGGGCGTCGATGACGAGCTTGTCGAACGTCGCGTTGTTCCAGCGGGTTTCGTTCCAGGGGGAGGTACTGGTGTAAAGCAGCTGGAAGCAGGCATCCTCGGAAGACTGCATGTTGTAGAACCCGACATAGTAGGGGGATTTCAGCCAGATGGTATCAAGGTAGGTGCTGTAGTCGAACTGCTTGAGTTCCACGTTCAGACCGAGTTCCTTGGCCGCCTGCTGGATGACGATACCGAGCTTGCCGCGTACTGCGGGGCTGACGGCGATATCAAGCTGGAGCTTCGTGCCTTTCTTGATGCCCGCTTCCTGAAGCAGCTTCGCGGCGGCGGCCATATCCTGCTGGCGCTGGGGCATTTCGTGGTAGAAGGGATAGGCCGGGGATATGGGCGTGTCGTTACCGATGGAACCGTAGCCTTCCAGCGCCATGAGCAGGGCGGCTTCGCGATCCATGGACAGGGTAAGGGCCTTGCGCACGCGCGGGTCGGAGAAGGGCGCGGCCTGGCAGTCGAACACGGTGTTCACGAAGCGGCCGGACTTGGCATGCATGACCGTGACGTCCTTGTTCTTCTCAAGGCGGCCGATCTGCGCGGGGTTCACTTCGTTGACCATGTCCACCTGACCGGTGAGCAGGGCGTTGATTTCGGCCAGCGGATCCGGGAAGTACAACACATGCACTTCGTTCAGATACGGACGGCCGGGGATGAAATAATCGGGGTTTTTCTCAACGATAAGGTGGGAACCGGCGACATATTCTTTCAGCCGGAAGGGACCGGAACCGAAATCCTTGCTGCCTGCCGCGTCGAAATCGCCGTTCACGACTTCTTCGGGAAGCACCTTGAAACAGGGATAGGAAAGGGCTTTGGGCAGGAAGGAATACGGGCTGGATGTGGTGACTTTAACCACGTGCGAGCCTTCGGCTTCCACGGCGGCCACGGGGCCGATGTTCTTCATGCCGGGGGACGCGGTGGCCGGATCCAGCAGTTTGCGCATGGTGGCCACAACGTCGGCGGCGGTAAGGGGTTTGCCGTTATGGAAGGTCACGCCCTTGCGGAGATTGAAGCGCCAGGTGACGGCGTCTTTGGATTCCCAGCTTTCGGCCAGATCGCCCACCGCGTTCATATCGGCGTTGAGCTTTGTCAGACCGCTGTACATGAGTTCACCCTGCATGTACTCGGCGATGTTGACGTGGCGGAGCGGGTTCAGACTCTTGATTTCCCGGGCGACGGTGATCTTGAAGGTGCCACCGGGCTTGGGCGCCGCGGCGGCGTGCAGGACACCCGGCAGAGAGGAAACCATGAGACCGGCGCTGGCTGCGGCCGCGCCTTTGAGGAAAGCTCTGCGAGTGATCCCGTCATGTTTAATCCCGGACATGGAAGACCTCCTTTGCCCTTGAAGCAGTGTGCTTCGGGTTCAAGTTGGACCGGCCCGCCCCGCATGTAACTCTTCCGGGAATATGAAAAGAAGGAAGTGCTTCCGGGAAAAAAATTTCATAACGGACTAAGGCTCGGCCGTGCCGTTTCAAAGAACAATTCTTCAATTTCAATTCGTTGAACGATAGCTAACCTGTGGACGAAAATCAAGAAATATTGTCGACATTATTTGTCGGGAATACACGGAGCATATACCCATATAAATGAAATGTATTGTGAAATATTTTTCCCGTCTTGAAAACGTCCCTTAATTCGGGGCTGATTCGGGCTGTGGCGTTGTTCCGGGGGAGGGGGCAGCGCGTTCGCGCCGTCGGCAGAAAAGGACGCGGCCACTCCGGTATCCGGAGTGGCCGCAAAAGAATGATCGTGTTGGGTAGAGGAGGGGCGGAATCGGCAAGCCCGACGCTCTGTGAGGTATCCGGGGTGCCCGGCATGGGCGCTATCGCTTCCCGGAAGGGGAAAGGCGCACTTCATCCATGCCGTCGCGTTCCGCGAGCAGCACATCCACCTGTTCCTGACGGCTGGTGTTGAGGCTGCGGCCCACATAATCGGCATGAATGGGCAGTTCGTGATGGCCCCGGTCGATGAGCACCAGCAGTTCCACCCGCCTCGGTCTGCCGAAATCAAGCAGGGCTTCCAGGGCGGCGCGGACCGTGCGCGTCGTGAACAGCACGTCGTCGATGAGGATGATATCGCGCCCCTTGATATCAAAGGGAATATTCGTGGGGCCGACAGCGGGTTTGCCGCCGACGCTGGTCCAGTCGTCGCGGTACAGGGTGATATCCAGTTTGCCGCAGGGAATGTCGCGGCCCAGGCGTTTTTTCAG
>JAJDHY010000087.1 GCA_030266385.1 Desulfovibrio sp. OttesenSCG-928-I05 | reverse complement strand
CGCGAAAAGCCCCCGCAGCTTCTGCTGCGGCCCCCCCCTCCGTCCAACGAAGAAAGCGGCCCGCTCACGCGCACCGCTTTCCCATTCTATCCAATCTCTATCTCTATCTCACATCTCTCCCATCAGAACATCTGTCGATAGATGTCTTCCCCGGTCTGCACAGTGGAGGAACTTCCGGTGCTGGTGGGCTGCGTCCCCTGAACAAAGGGGAGATAATACGATTCGGTGGTATTGGGCCCGGCAAGATACCCGGTCTTGCCATCGACGGTGGCATAGACAATACCGCTATCCGGCGGCGTGAAATCTACCGGCTCATACATCTCGTCCACTTGCTGGCGATAATAGATAAACGCGGGCAACGCCGTGCGTCCGCCGGTTTCCAGCCTGCCGAGAGAACGGACCTGATCAAAGCCGGTGTACACGCTGGTCACAAGATAGGGCGATACGCCAATGAACCAGGTATCGCGTTCCTCGTTACTGGTGCCGGTCTTGCCGCCCACGGGCCTGCCCAGAACCTTGGCTTTGGTGGCCGTGCCCGCGTTGACCACATCCTTCAGCAGCGTCGCCATGATAAAGGCGTTCTGGGGGCTGATGGCCTGAACTGATTCGGGGGCGTTATCAACAAGGGTCTGTCCCCAGTTGTCCGTCACCTTGATGATCATGCGGGGGGTGACCAGATTGCCCTGATTGGCAAAGGCCGTGTACGCCCGGGCCATGGTCAGGGGGGAAACGGCATACGCGCCGAGACTGACGGCCAGATCGTTGGTGATATGATCGTCAATGCCGAGTTCCTTGGCCCGGTCGGTGATGGGAATCATCCCCAGCCGCTGGGCGACCTGCACGGTGCAGAGGTTGCGGGACTTGGCAAGCGCGGTGCGCAGAATCATGGACCCCAGAAACTTGCTGTCATAGTTGGAAGGCCGCCACAACTGGCCGGACGCTTCGTTCTGGGACACGAACGGAGAATCCTGCAACAGGCTGGCCGTGGTAAACCCGTTATCCAGCGCGGCGGAATATACGATGGGCTTGAAACTGGAACCGGGCTGGCGGCGGGCTTGCGTTGCGCGGTTGAACTGGTTTTCCGAAGAAAATCCGTAACCGCCCACCAGCGCCACCACATCACCGTCAGGCACTTCAATGGAAACCAGCGCGCCTTCCACATCGGGCATCTGCTCAATACAGAGCGCTATGGGCGTTTCCTTGTCGACATCATTGGAATTGTAGGCGGGAACGCCCTTTTTATCCTGCGCAGTGGGTTCCCTGTGAGGCGCGCCCACGGGACTGGCCGTGCCAGTCGCGCCGACAGCGGAAACCCAGACCACATCGCCGGGTGCCACGACCTTGGTGGCATCCTTGATGGTTATGCCGTCCGGGGCCTGACGCGGGTTGGGTTCCCGGCACCAGGACATGGTCTGCACGTCGATGTATCCCTTGTATTCGCCAAGAGCGACTTCGGCTCCCTTGGGCGTGACGGCGGTAACCAGCGCCTTGACCCAGCGGGCGTTGTCGAGATCGCCGGGATTAAAGGGATGCTTTTCGAGATACCCGGCCCGGTTTTCTTCGGGGATGTTTTCGATCGGCCCGCGCCAGCCCTGACGCTTGGTTGTTTCCAGAAGGCTTTTCCGCAGGGCGGTTTCCGCCGCGGTCTGGTGTTCCGGCACCATGGCGGTGTAGACGTTGAGTCCGGCGGTATAAATGGCGTCGTCGCCATAGAGTTCGATGGGAATGCCCTTGGCGCGGACATTGTCTTCGGCAAAAATATCCTTGAGGGTACGGCGCACTTCTTCAAGATACCAGCCGCCGAGTTTGCCCGGATCCGGCATGCTCTGGTAGATAAGAGGCTGCCCGTAGGCCAGATCGCGCTCGGCCTGGGTGATCCAGCCATCCTTGACCATGCGGCCCAGCACGTAACTCTGACGGCCCTTGGTGGCCACAGGATCTTTGTACGGGTTGTTCGTGGCGGGCGCTTTGGGAAGCGAGGCCAGCACGGCGGCTTCCGCCAGCGTGATATCCTGAATATGCTTGCCGAAATAGGCCCGGGCGGCGGCTTCCACGCCATAGGCCCCGTTGCCGAGATAAATTTCGTTCAGGTAGATGCTGAGAATTTCATCCTTGCCCAGATACTTTTCCAGTCGATAGGCGAGGATGGCTTCCTTGATCTTGCGGGTGTAGGTGCGTTCATCCGTCAGCAACAGACGTTTGATGATCTGCTGCGTGATGGTGCTGGCCCCCTGGGTCGTCTGCCCGGCCTGAAAGTTGCGGATGGCGGCACGCACGATGGCCAGAGGGTCGATGCCCATATGCTCATAGAAATTGGCGTCTTCCGCCGCAATAAACGCCTGACGCAAATGGTGGGGCATCTGTTCCAGCGTGACGGGGAAACGGCGTTCCTTGTAGAAATAGCCCATGACACTGCCGTCACGGGCGTAGACCGTCGTCACCATGGGCAAACGGTAATCCGCCAGCTTGGTGTAGCTGGGCAGATCGCGCGAAGCCCAGTAGATCATTGCGGCGGCGGCACAGGCGCCTATGGCGGCAAGGCCCGCCAGCACGAGCGCGCTGTAGAGAGCAAAACGTTTCATATGTATGTGGGGTTACAGTTCGTTACAGGCCATAACACCGCTGCGGCGGCGGTCATGGCTGTTCTGGTGCCGCGGAATCCATGATTCCCCAGTCGCGGCACAGGGCCTGATATAGTTCGACGGCCTGCCCGGCATCCATATCCAGGCATTCGAGAACCGCTCCAAGGGTTTTGGCCTCTGTGGCAATGAGACATTCCTCGGGGATGAACCTGTCGAGTTTTCCTTTGCGTACCCATAAAGGGAAGAGGCGACAATACCACGGTCTTGCCTCACGCGGCAAGCCGCAGCCCTCCGGTCCCAGGAACACGCAGGAACCATTTGGAAATATTGGTAAAATTGCATGTTCACCGGGTATGGGAAATAAGGATTCCAATAGCTCCCTTTTGCCGGGAAACAGGGCTTTCATGGCCCGCAGAAAGACCGGGGATGTTTCCACGCTGTCATGATCCGGCAGGCCGTGCTGCGCCGCGAAGGGGGCAATCCGGCGGCGTTCCGGTTCGGACAGGGGAAAGCAGACCCCCTTGTGCGCCGGGTCCATGCGGCAGCAGGTGGGGTAAAGGCAGGCGCAGCGTGCGCAGGTGAAGAGATCGGCCATGGTGTATCCTTGGCGTGCTCCGGCTGGTTCCGGAACGCCAGCTATCCTCTAGCTACTGAATGCGGTTCTGTCCAGCGCGGGAAAGAACGTAAATGTCGACGCCCCAGTGGGAAACAGCCCTTTTCCCGGGCTGGTGACAGGGGAGGAAGAAGCGGTTATTTATAGATAAAAGGGGAAAACTATGCCGTATCGCTTCCGCGTGCTTCTTTTTGCTGTCCTGCTGATGCTGCCGCTTGCGTCCTGCGTGGCGCGGCAGGATGTGGACAGCGTTGTGAAGGGCGAGCAGCCGGAAGCGGGAAGGGTTGTTCTGCGTTCGGGTCTTGCCTGGCTTGATGAAAGCTCCCCCGTCTACCAGCCCCTGTGGGCGGAACTGCGCCGCGTGTGTGAGGAAAAAGACTGGCGGGTGGTGCCCGTGCCGCCTTCGCGCATGAAACCCTTGCCGGACAATCCGGTTCCCGGCGGAAGCGGCGGGGTGCGGGTTCCGGATGCCTCCGTCTATACTGCTGCGGAATCCGGGCTGCGGCAGCCCCGGCAATTCCGGGCCGACGGCAGACCCGAAGCCGGGGAGGATCTGCGTACACAGGCCAAAGCGGCGGAACTGGCCCGTGCGGGAAAACTCCCCGCCACCCGATTGCAGGGGTACGCAAGCCCGGCGAACGATGCCGAACTGCCGCCTTCCGTCATGGCGGTGACGCCGCCCGATATCGCGACCTATCTTTTCGCGCTCTCCCAACTGCGGGGGAGGCCGCTCCTGCGCGGTGTCCCTTCCATCCCGCTCCATATCCCGCAGGAACTGACAACCGATGATCCGGCCAGAGCGGATTACGCGATACTGGTCCGTTTTGCCGTGATCGCGCAGCCGGTCCGGGGGAGCGGTAGGACGCTGAATGGTGGTCGCAGCAGTGGTGGAAGCGCGGGAACGCTGATACGCGGCGTCGGTTCTCTGGGCTTTGGCGCTTCCGGGAGCACGGGCCTTTACGGCGGCAACACGCGCGGCTCCGGGAGCATGAGCGGCTACATGCGGGGCTACGACGGCAACGCGCCCGGCTCGGATATGTGGCACCGGGATGCCGACTACCGGCGGCGGGATTACGCCCGTCTGGTGGGGCCGAAGCCTGTGGAGAGCGCAGCGCCCCAAGCGCTTTCGGGCGATGTGAACAGGGAAGTCCCGCAGTCTCTGGCCGCTACGGCAGGGGCTGCGGCATCCGCACTGCCCGCAGTATCCGCACCATCTGGCGGCGAATATCTGGTGCTTGAACTGGAAATCTACGATCTTGCTCCGGCCCGCGACGGGGACGAAGCGCGTGTGATCTGGTCCGGCAAGGCCGCCGCATCCGGTCCGTTTACTGGAACGGAGCAGATCGCCGCGAGTCTGGCGGAACTGGCGGCTTCTCTGCTGTGACGCGGCGTGTCGCCGGGACCTGTGGCAATCTCCGCGTCTTCATTCCCGAATAATTGCCTGTGGCGGTCGACGCGGCCCGTCGTTCCAGCACTTTTCCTTTCCCTTCACCCCCGAGCCACACTGGCGGGCATGGGGGCCGTATAGCCTCTTTCTGCACGTACTTCTCAAATAACAACACATCGTTATGAAGCTACAGCGCCGGTCATTTCCGGGTCTGTGAACTGTTCCTCTTTTTTGTAAAAAGCGCTTGACCGGAAATGGATACTTGATTAGTGTCCACTCATTGCACACGAATTGTCGACAATCAGTGTGCAATCCGGAAAGGCCCGGCAAGGCGATGTCATGCCAGAGGCAATCCGGCCACAGCGAATGGGCCGGATATGCAGGGCAGATATGTGCGCCGGGTACGCGAGCTGAACAGTCACGGAGGACAGCATGGGCAGAAACATGACGCAGAAAATTCTGGACGCCAAAGCGGGGCGTGCCGTCGCTACCGGCGAAGTCTGCTTCTTCCCTGTGGATACCGTCATGACGCATGACGTGGGCACGTCCGGTGTTTCGCCGCTGCTGGAAAAGTTCGGGACAACCCGTCTCGCACCCGGCGTTGAAAACGTCATCGTGCTGGATCACTTCGTGCCCGCGACCACGCTGACCCATGCCCGGAGCCATCAGCTTGCCCGTGAGTATGCCAAAAAATGGGGCGTTGACGCCTTTTATGAAGTGGGTCGCGGCGGCATCTGCCATCAGGTGTTGCTGGAAGAAGGGCACGCCCGTTCGGGCTGTCTTCTGGCGGCGACCGACGCCCATGTGACGACTTATGGCGGCGTTGGCTGTCTCGGTCTCGGTGTCGGCGTCACGGATATCGCCATGATTTGTCACAGCGGGACAATGTGGATCAAGGTGCCCGAAGTTATCGGGATCGAGCTGACCGGATCCCTCGATAATGCCGCTGCCAAGGATCTGGCCATTCATATTCTCGCGCTCATCCCGTTTGATCTGCTGAACTACCGCGTTGTTGAATTTTTCGGTCCCGGCGTTGCCTCGCTCAGCATGGATGACCGTTTCTGCCTGTGCAACATGCTTTCGGAAGGCGGCGTCAAAAGCTGCCTCGTGGCCGGCGACGACACAACCCGCCAGTACATGGAAGAACATGCCGGGGGGCGCGGGACGATCATCACGCCCGACCCCGACGCCGAATTCGCCCATCGCTACACCATCGACATGAGCGCCATCGTGCCCATGGTCGCTTTGCCGCACCACCCCACCAAGGGCGAACCGGCTGTGAACGCGGAAGGCATTACGGTGAATCAGGCGTTTCTCGGTTCCTGCACCAACGGGCGTATTGAGGATTTGCGTGTCGGCGCGGCCATAATCCGGGGTAAAAAAATACACCCGGATGTACGTTTCATCGTTACCCCGGCCTCGCAGACCGTATACCTTCAAGCCATGGAAGAAGGGTTGATCAAGGATTTCATTGAAGCCGGGGCCATGGTCACCAACCCGTCCTGCGGGGCCTGTATCGGCGCTTCATCGCTGCTGGCTCCGGGCGAAGTGTGCATCGCGACTTCCAACAGAAATTTCAGGGGCCGCATGGGCAGCATTGACGCGTTCGTGTATCTGGCATCCCCGGCGACGGTGGCGTTTTCCGCTCTGGCCGGGGAAATACGGTCTACAGGGCCGCAGGGCGAAAGGGGAGAATGAGCATGGCGTTTATCATCAAGACGCAGGTCGCCGGGATTCTCGGTGATGACATCAATACCGACGTCATTTTTCCCGCACGGTACCTTACCCTGTTCGCGCCGGAAGAAGTGCGTACGCACCTGTTTGAGGATATTGATCCCGCGCTTGCCGCACGTATCGTCGCCACCGCCGCGACAGAATCCGGCGCAGCGGTTATCGGCGGATCGAACTTCGGTTGCGGCTCGGCCAGAGAGCAGGGCCTGACCGCCCTCAAGTATGCCGGGACCGGCATGGTCGTGTGCAAGTCGTTTTCTCGCGCCTTCTACCGGAACGGCATCAATAACGCTGTGCCGCTGTTCATCGCGGATTGCCCGGAACCCATGGAAGTCATTGCCGCTCCCGGTGAAACCCTTGAGGCCGACTTTGAAAGCGGG
>JAJDHY010000086.1 GCA_030266385.1 Desulfovibrio sp. OttesenSCG-928-I05 | reverse complement strand
TTATAATGAAAATGGGATCCCCACCATACACTTGAAATCCCGTTCGGACTGAAACCCGTTGTGGTAGGTCCAGCTCGGCTTGTGCGTGCCGTTGCGGTACTCGGTAACGTGGAATTTTACAAACGCCCCCTTGAACGGGCCGTCCGGCTTCACGTACCCGAAATCCGCAGTAAACGCCCATTCCTTGAAATGTTCCGCAATACCGTACCCTCTGCCGTCAAACCCAATGGCCGCGCCGATTCCGGCGTACAGGCCGGGCAAGGGCAGGATGTCGTCAAGCGTGCGCGTGACGCTCGCGAACACGGCTTTTTCGTTGTCGGCGTTCCAGTCGGAACGGGCATCCCACCAGACGTCGTACGCACCTTTGGAACTGCCGTTTTTATCGGTGAGCCGGTAGGCGAATTGCCCCTGATGTTCGGGGGATGACATGGGCGCGCGGGTATAGGTGGCTTCCAGCCGCCAGGTCCAGGGGGCTTTTTCAAGACGGGCGAACAGAAAATGCTGGGATGCGATACCGTCAAAGTTATCGTTGGCGCGTCCTGAGTCGCTGCTGTCGTTCATGGCGTAGAGGTGGTATCCGAAGCTGAGCGTCCCGCCAGCCGCTTCCATGGCGTATTGTGTTTTCAGGTGGCCGTTCCTGAGGTGGTTTTTGGATTCGCCATAGGCCAGCTCCACGGAAAAATTGTTCGTCGTGTCGTAGCGCAGTCCGGCGCTCCAGAGCCAGGGGCTGCGGCTTTCGTCGTCGTTTTTCCTGAAGTCGTTCAGTTCCCGAAACCAGGGGGCTTTGTAGGCGTCGGCCCAGACCGCAGCCAGAGAAAGACCGCCGAATTCCGCCCCCACGTTGATTCCCCGGTATGTCCCTGGCATGAAGGACCAGTTCACGCCGAGCACTCCGGGCCCCTGAGGCTGAAGCAGGCCGGCGCGGCCCCAGAGCGGACCGGCCTTGGCCTTTAGCGCCGCCTTGTAGATGGAGGCTCCGTCGTCCGTGGAACGCTTGCTCCAATCCGGATGCCAGGGATCATTCCAGGGGACAAAACCCATTTCATGATCGACCGCCGCTTTATTGAAAGGATCGTGGGAACCGAAAATCCCGAAATCGGCCCCAATATGCCCACCGATAAACCCGGAGGAAAAATCGAGGTTGGCCTGAAGCGACGCATGGTTGAGGTTGGGACCATAACGGCCTTGCTCCGTGTCATAGCGCGGGCGGTAGCGCCGGAAAAAATAGACGCCGCCGGAAAGGTCGGCATCATCGAAAAAGCGTGTTCCCGTGGTAAAGGCAGCGGGAGACGCCTGCTCCGAGGCCGGGGGGGCAAGATCGTCCATGGCTGTCGCCTGTGTCGGAAGGAACAGCGTGATCGCTACAAGACACGCCGCCAGAACGGCCGCGCGCCGCGCCCGGGAGTTCCGCAAAACAGCGTGTTTCATGACGCCACATCCTGCCCGACAACGCAGCAATAGGGATCAAAAGCGGCATGGGCCGGAACAAACTGTTGATTTTCCAAAATAAAGCGCAGGCAGGCGTCGGCATGCAGCGGCTTGGAATAGCGGTAGCCCTGGAACACGTCACAGCCCAGATTGCGGAGCACTGCCGCCTGTTCATCCGTCTCGACGAACTCGGCGACGCTGGTCATGCGCCTGGCTCTGCACAGTCTGGTGATGGAGGCGACGATATCCGCGCAGATGGGGTTGGTGACCACTTCCTTGCTGATGGCGCCGTCGATTTTCACTGTGGAAACAGGAAATTGCTTCAAGTACTTGAGCGAACTGTGTCCCATGCCGAAATCGTCAATGGCGACAGGAAAACCGAGTTCGTACAGCCCGGAGAGAACCTTGCTTTCCGGCGTATCCGCATCCAGAGCGCTTGATTCCGTCACTTCCAGTTCGATCATGTTCGGGGCCAGCCCGTAGTGGCCGAGCCGCTTCATGAACTCTTCCGGCAAATCGGGGAGGAGTTGCAGGGCGGATACGTTGACCGCCGTCACCAGTTCGGTAACGCCCTTATCCAGCCAGGCCCTGCGGGTGCGGCAAGCCGTATCGAACACCCAGAGCCCGATGGAACGGATCAGGGCCGAGTCTTCCGCCAGCGTGACCGTGATGGGTGCGGGGATGGATCCGTACAATTCATGCCGCCAGCGGATGAGTGATTCAACACCGACAACCCTGCCGCTTTCCGCCGCGACCTGGGGCTGGAATTCAAGGTACAGCCCGGTTCCGGCCTCGTGATCGTAGGAAAGATCTGTCAGCAGGTTGCGGGCGAGGGATCCTGCATCGTCGTGCTGGTCAATGACGCGCGCACCGCTACTGTGCGTTGCGGTCGCGCGATCCATCAGGATGCCGAATGCCGCTTGTGTGCGCTTGGCGCTGATCTTGTTGGAAAGAACAACAAAGGGCGCATACACAAGAATGCCTATGGACAGGTTGACCAACTGCAGGATGGGACCGCGAATGGAGCCGGTCGACATATAGCTGTTCAGGAATATGGGCGTTGTCCATTCCACCAGCGTGCTGGTTCCCGGCACAATGCCTGTACTGACGGCGATATAGCTGATGGCGGCCAGCAGCAGGGGGGTGGCGATAAAGGGAATGAGCATGAGCGGGTTGAGCACGATGGGCAGGCCGAACATCAGCACTTCATTGATATTGAAAATTCCCGGCACAAGAGAGATGGCCCCCAGCTTTTTGTCGGCCTGGCTTTTGCCGAAAAGCAGGAGCGCCCCGGCGAGGCTCAGGCTGCATCCCGCACCGCCCATGAACACAAAGATGTCCATGAATGTCTTGGTCATGACGTGGGGCAGGGGCTCTCCGGCTGCCGCGGCAATTTCGTTGGCCGTTATGGCCGCGCCGTAGATGTGGTGGGTGATGGGATCCAGCACGTTGGCCCCGTGAATGCCCGCGAACCACAGTCCGTGCAGGGAGAGTATGTACAGCATGCCCCGGCTGAGCCCGTCACCGATAAGGTCAAAGGGCAACCGGATGAGGTTGTGCACGGCCTGGTGGATTGAAATGCCGGAAAGGGAGTACACGGCGGTGCCGATGGACGCAAATATCAAAACCGTGAGCATGCCCGGAATAAGCGCGTTGAACGCCTGCGGGATACTGGCGTCCGGCGTGCCGCCCGGCAGACGGAGGTGCAGTTTCTTGCGGGAAAAAAGGAAAAGAAAAAGATTTGTTGCGAGCAGCCCCACCATCATGGCGACGAACAGGCCGGAGACGCCGAGCCATTGGCTGGTCAGCAAACTGCCGTCGAGCGGCTCTTGCAGAAGGCTGAGGAACGATACGAACGAAATCAGCCCCGCGACCACCGGGTTGGTTCTGGTGAGGGGATTGGAAGCGTTGAAACGTTCCGCAAGATGCTGCCCCAGGGAAAAAAGCATGATCAGCGACATGACGGCGAA
Source organism: Desulfovibrio sp. OttesenSCG-928-I05 (assembly GCA_030266385.1). Taxonomy (GTDB): domain Bacteria; phylum Desulfobacterota; class Desulfovibrionia; order Desulfovibrionales; family Desulfovibrionaceae; genus JAJDHY01. The sequence goes on along the minus strand of JAJDHY010000086.1, from coordinate 3,315 downwards.
CGTGCCGTTCTTGATGCTTTGGCCGAACAGTCTCCAGTCAGGACCGAAATACTGCGCCATGAACGCCTTGTAGGCGGGCAGGGGAAAGCTGTTTAACAACTCGGCAAGAGAGCCCAGAAACACGATCGGGAGCGTGATGATGAGGGCGGCTCTGATGGCACGTAACGTCGGCTGGGAGGATATGCCTTCCGCCAGCGGGAGAAATCTGTTTTCGAACTGTGTGAGCATCTGCTTTGCAACGGTATTCATAACAAGTGTCCATCTTGATCGTTAGCCAGGAATAATTCTTAGTAGTGTATCGCGTCTGGAAATTTTTACAAGAGCAAGCGGCAAAAAACAGGAAATAAATTAGTAAAAATACAGTACATGTGTATTTCCTATATAATAAGTAGGAAATTATAGGCGTTGATATAGTATGATCCGGCGGGCGTCTGTCAATGAGGCGATCTCAATATCCTGTGTTTTTGTCGGATTTGATTGTTTCATAATTTTCAGGCCTTGCCTAAGTCCATCCAGATTGTTATAGTCAGGCCATGAAAGAGCTGCTTGATACGCTTGAGGCACGGGTCTCATCATTGCTTGACGAGCGCGACCTTCTCCGTCGTGAGAACGAAACGCTTCGTGAGGAACTGGAGCGTGCCGAGGGGCCTCTTCGGGAAGAGCTCGATTCATTACGCGAAGAGCTTGACCGGGAAAAGGCTGTGCGTGAAGTAGCTACACAGCGCATTGACGCGCTCCTGCTCCGGGTTAAGGAGCGTATACCGGAATGACGGCCCAGCAATGGCCCATTATAATTTGAATGTACTGGGGTTTGAAGTTTCCTTTAAAGCGGAAGCCGATCCCAAACGCATAGAGCAGGCCAAACACCTGCTCGAAGAGCGATATGACGCTCTCAGACAGCATGGAAAACAGCTAAGCAAAGAAAAGCTTCTCACTTTTCTGGCACTTGCTCTGGCGGATGATATGCTCCAGGCAAGGGAAGAAATGGAGAAGTCTGAAAAAAGATTACGAACTTTAGTGGATACGTTGAATTGATATGCGGTGTCAGATCGTGTGGAGTGTATGGGTGAAAGTTGTTTTTAAGGTGATTTCATAGTACATTTCTTGCGTGTCGGCATTTGCCGGAATTACTGCTACCCCCTGGGACGCGCGTGATGCTTCGTTCACTGCAGGCCTCACAAGCATTCAAATAGGGTGACAACGACGGACTGGTGTGCATGCCCCGTAAAAAGGGAAGCCTGAAGGGCCGTACTCGTCGCCCACCGTAGGCGCCAGGCCCTGCGGAGAACTATGCACACGTCGTCCTGGGGTGCAGTTATCACAAAAGTTCCTTTGCCTGCCTGTGTTCCATGCTGCCGGTGATCCACACCGGGGCGGACGCAGGCATTTTTGCGTTTTCCCCTTTCTTTCGCCGGTTTTCAGCCTGTCTTTTCGCGTTATTCCGCGAAAAGGCCGTATTTATCAAAAGCGGCCGCTTCGATAATGGAAGCGAACCCGCCACGGACGGAAATCTGCCGTCCAACCGGTTCCGGACGGATATCCGAGACGATACACAGGGGCATTACATGAACGGGACACAGACCCTGATGATAGTAGGTACAGCGTTGGTAGCCGCTTTGGTCGGCTATTTCCTGCACCGCCTCATCAATACCAAGCGCTTGAACGACGCCAGAGATCTCGCCCGCCGCATTGAAGAAGAAGCACGCAAGGAAGGGCAGGCACAGAAAAAAGAAATTATCCTGCAAGGCAAGCACGAACTGATTGAATACAAAAAAGAAGCGGAACAGGAACTTAAAGAACTTGAACGCGAACTGAAAATCAAGGAACGCAAGCTCGAAGAATACAGCGAAAAGCTTGAAGAAAAGTTTGAAAAAGCCACAGAAAAGGAGCACGAGCTCCTGGGGATGGAAAAGGAAATATCCCGCAAGGAACGTTCCCTTGAAGAAATGAAAGAACTGCTCGCAACCAAAACCGCCGAGCAGGAGCGCCGCCTCCAGGAAGTTTCCGGTCTGACGGCGGAAGAAGCCAAAGCCCGCCTGATGGAAGAAATCGCCGCCAGGACCCGCCATGAAGCAGCCCGCACCATGCGGCTTATCGAAACGGAAGCCCGTGAAACAGCCGACAGAAAGGCCAAGGAAATCATCGCCGGAGCCATCCAGCGTTATGCCGGAGATTATGTCGGTGAGCAGACCGTTACCGCCGTCTCGCTTCCCAGCGAAGAAATGAAAGGGCGCATCATTGGCCGTGAAGGCCGCAATATCCGCGCCCTTGAAGCCGCCACCGGTGTTGATCTCATCATTGACGACACGCCGGAAACGGTCATTCTTTCCGCCTACAGTCCCATGCGTCGCCAGGTTGCCAAAATGGCGCTTGAGCGTCTTATTCAGGATGGGCGTATTCACCCCGCCCGCATTGAAGATATCGTTAAAAAGGCCGAACAGGAACTTGATGTGCAAGTGCGTGAAGTGGGTGAACAGGCCACTTTTGACGCCGGGGTGCACGGCATTCATCCTGATGTGGTTCGTCTTCTCGGCCAGCTCAAGTTTCGCACCAGTTTTTCGCAGAATGTGTTGCAGCATTCGCTGGAAGTGTCTTCCCTGTGTGGCATGATGGCCGCCGAGCTTGGTCTTGATGTCAAAATGGCCAAGCGCGCCGGGTTGTTGCATGACCTTGGCAAGGCCGTTGACCATGAAGTTGAAGGCCCGCACGCCCTTATCGGGGCCGATCTGGCCAAGAAGTACGGCGAGAGCAAGGAAATAGTCCATGCCATTGCCGCGCACCATGAAGATGTGACCCCGGATTCCATACTGGATGTCCTGACCCAGGCTTCCGACTGTCTTTCCGGCGCACGGCCCGGAGCGCGTAAGGAATTGCTGGAGCGCTATGTCAAACGGCTTGAGGATCTGGAAGGTATTGCCGCCAGTTTCCAGGGTGTTTCCAAGGCGTATGCGATTCAGGCCGGACGTGAGTTGCGGGTTATGGTGGATTCGGAATCTGTGGATGATGATACAACGTATTTGTTGTGCAAGGATATTGCGGAGAAGATTGAGAAGAGTCTGACGTATCCCGGGCAGATTCGCGTGACGGTTATTCGCGAACGCCGCGCCGTTGGTCTTGCCAAGTAAGAAGTTTTTCTGGAAAGAGTTGAAAAAGGAACCCTTCGTATCGCGATACGGAGGGTTTTTTTGAGGGGGCGAAGGGTGAAGGGTGAAGAAGATTCTTCGTTGGACGGGGTGAGGGGCCGCAGCAGAAGCTGCGGGGCATTTAGCGCCATCGTACGTACGGCGCTGCGTCAGCGCTTTTGATAAAAACCGT
>JAJDHY010000085.1 GCA_030266385.1 Desulfovibrio sp. OttesenSCG-928-I05 | reverse complement strand
GGCATGGCCGGGGGCGTTCTGTTTCCCTCGCTGGCCGATCCTCTGGCCCCGGCTCCCAAATGGGGCATGTATCTTTTTCTTTTCATGTGCTTTATCGCCGTTGACCTGAAAGAAACCTGGCGGGGCATCCGGGCCGCTCCGGGCATTATTTTCTATCTGACCGCTGTCAAGCTCCTGCTCCTGCCGGTTTTGTTGTGGGGATTTTTCCGGCTGGTTTTTCCTGAATACGCTCTGGCCGGCCTGTTGCTGGGTGCGGCTCCCATCGGTGTTGTGGTGCCGGTTTTCGCCATTATCCTCGGTGTGGATTTTACGCTGGTCCTTATCGGCATCGCTGTGACGACCTTGCTTTTGCCCATCACCCTGCCGCCTCTGACGCATGCGGCCGCCAGTTTCGGCGGCACCGCTGTATTGGATCTGCCCTTGGGCGACATGACGCTTTCGCTGGCTGTTACCATTTTCGTCCCGCTGCTCTGCGCCCAGCTTTCGCGCTGGAAAGCCCCGACTGTGACAGCCTGGTTTTCACGGCGGCGTTCGTCCATCAGCACCGTGCTGGTATTTCTGACCGGACTGGCGATATTTTCCCGGTATTCCGGCATATTGCGGCAAGATGTCAGCATCCTTGTCGAAAGCCTTGTCATGGCCCTTTCCATCGCCGCCCTGAGTTTTATCGTAACCGCTCTTCTGACACGCGGCTTCGCGACGCCCCGGCGCGTTGCCTTTGTCATGAGCTGCACGGGCCTGAACAACGTGCTGTGCCTTATTCTCAGTTCCGAGTTTTTTACCGTGCGCGAAGCCCTGGTCAGCGCGTTTTATCAGATTCCCTTTTTCGGGTTCGTCATTGTGTATAAACTCTTCCTGCAATACCTGAATAAAAAGGACGCGGCCGCATCCGGCAGAGCGGGGACGTCAGCGGAGTAATTTTCCTCGCCCCGGAAGCCGGGGGAAGCCTATTGACTTTTGGGTGCTGCTGCCCTACTTGAAGTTGAGAGTTGTTCTCAATATCGGGAGCACGAGTATGGTACAGCACAGAGAGGATTGACAAATGGCACATGAATGCTGCCTTTTAGACCTCCCTCAGGGAGCCAGGGGACGCATCCGTTGCCTGGACGGCGATTCGGCCGAACGCTCCCGCCTTCTTTCCATGGGCTTTACCCCCGGCGCCGAAGTCGAAATGCGGGGGGGCGACACGGAAGGCTGCCGCGTACTGCTGCGGGACTGCTCCGTGGTTCTGGGCGGAAACGTCGCCCGGCATATTGTTTGCGAATCCGTTTCCGATCCCGCACACGAAGCGCCGCACGGGCATGGGCACTGCCATGGCTGGTGGCGCAAGCATGGATTCGGGCACGGGCACGGGCACGGGTTTGCGCATAACGGTCCCGGCGCGTGTGCGTGCCGGGAAGGCGAAGCATCTCTTCCTGACGAAAACACGGATAGATAAGAACAAGGACCAGATTATGGGTGAATATATACTTGTCGGCGGCATTATTGCCCTGGCGCTCGGTTTTACGGTGCGCCATTTCCTGTCGATCCGCAAAGGCGGCGGCTGCGGACACTGCAATTGCAGCGGGTGCGGCGGCGCGTCCCTGAAAGACAAACGGCCGGAGTGCTGCGGGCGCTAACTTTTTTTTGCATGCCTCTTGATAATGAATTTCATTTCAGGTATGCATGGGCTTCGATACGTGTGAGACATCAGCCACATAACGGAAACAGAGCACAGGCTCGGGAGTTCAGCATGGCGGAAAGTATATCTTTGCGGCAATTACAGGTGGGGCAGACGGCGGTCATTCACACCATCAAGGCGGACGGTGAACTCGGCCGTCGTATTCGTGATATGGGGCTTTTGCCCGGAGTGGAGCTGGAGGCGGTCGGCAAGGCCCCGCTGAAAGATCCGGTGGCGCTCCGGCTGAAAGGGTTCACGCTGACGTTGCGTAATAACGAGGCGGACCTGATTACCGTGATCCCTTCTTCCCAGAAATAGTTTGCCCAAAATAGTTTGCCCAAAATAGTTTGCCCAAAATAATTTGACGGGCGAAAAACATACGCCAGAACGATAACGGAGCGATTATGGATTCACAGATTACGGTGGCTTTGGCCGGGAACCCCAACTGCGGGAAAACCACCATTTTTAACTACCTGACCGGTGCGCGGCAGCATGTGGGCAACTATCCCGGCATTACCGTAGAAAAGAAAGACGGCATGGCGCGCTGCGACGGGCAGGATGTACGCGTGATCGACCTGCCCGGCACCTATTCCCTGACGGCGTACAGTCAGGAAGAAGTCGTCGCCCGCCGCACGCTGGCCGAAGAACGCCCCGATGTGGTCATTCAGGTTGCGGATGCCGGAGCGCTGGAACGCAATCTGTACCTCACCGTGCAGCTCATGGAGCTTGGCATTCCCGTGGTGCTTGCGCTGAATATGATGGATGAAGTGCACCGGCGCGGAGACAGCATTGATTCCGCACGGCTTGCCGCCACCATGGGCATTCCCGTTGTGGAATGCACGGGCCGCAGCGGGCTGGGGCTTGATACGCTGCTCCGTACCGCCGTCGCGCTTGCCGCCGAAGTCCGGGGAAAAGAGTGGAATCCGCTGAAAATTTCCTACGGCACGGATATTGACCCTGTGGTGGACGAAATGACAGCCCTCATTGTTCAGGAATTTGCTGAAACGTCGTCCGGCGCATCCGCCTCTTCGTATCCTCCCCGCTGGCTGGCCCTCAAGTTTCTGGAAGGCGACGGGGATGTACGCGAAGCCTCTTTTATTTCCGAAGATCTCAGAAATGCGCTGGATGCGCTGCTGGACAAAACGGCCAAACACCTTGATCTCACCCTTCAGACCTACCCGGAAGCCGTGATTGCGGATTTCCGCTACGGGTATATCACTTCCGTTCTGCGGGGTGATATCGTCACCCGGCACAAGGAATCCGCCGGTCGCCGGAGTTTTTCCGACAAGCTGGATCAGGTGTTGACGCATACGCTTCTTGGGCCGCTCATCATGCTCGGCATCTTCTACCTCGTCTACAAGGTCGCCTTTGAGTTCGGCGCGTACCCCATGGATGTGGTGGATGCGTTCTTCGGCTGGCTGGGTGATATGGTTGATGCGAACATGAGCGACGGTCTGCTCAAATCTATGGTTGTTTCCGGCGTCATCGCGGGCGTCGGCGGGGTTATGGTCTTTGTGCCGCTGATTCTTGTCATGTTCCTGCTCATCGCCTTTCTTGAAGACAGCGGCTACATGGCCCGCGCCGCCTATATGCTGGACCGGGTCTTTCGCGTGTTCGGCCTGCACGGCTCGTCAGTCATGCCCTATGTCATCAGTGGCGGCATCGCGGGGGGGTGCGCCGTTCCCGGGGTTATGGCCACGCGGACCCTGCGCAGCCCCAAAGAAAAACTGGCTACCATGCTGACGCTGCCCTTTATGACCTGCGGCGCGAAAATTCCGGTGTTCATCCTTTTTGTCGGCGTCTTTTTCGCTGCGGAACACCAGCCCACCGTCATGCTCTGCCTGACGCTCACCGGCTGGGCGCTGGCGCTGCTTTCCGCCTGGGTTCTGCGCCATACCGTCATCAAGGGCGATCCCACCCCCTTTGTCATGGAACTGCCGCCCTACAGGCTGCCGACCCTGCGCGGGCTTTTGCTGCACACCTGGGAACGCGGCTGGCAGTACATCAAGAAAGCCGGAACCATTATTCTGGCCATCTCCATTCTGATCTGGGCGCTTATGACTTTCCCGACCCTGCCCGCTGATGTGGCGGAACGGCACGATGTCGTCATCGCCCAGCTTGAAGAAAAGGTCGGCGCAGCCGAAGAGTCCGTCCTGGCCGCAGGCGGCAGCATTGAAGCGCCGGAAGAGGATGAAGACGCAGAAAAGCTGCCCGAGGAGCTTCTGCTTGCCGAAGCCCGCGACGCCCTTGCCGAAGCGGAGAATATCAAGTCCGCCGAGACGCTCAGAAATTCCATTGCCGGGCGTATCGGGACCGCGCTGGAGCCGGTCAGCCGCTACGCCGGGTTTGAATGGCGTACCAACATCGCGCTGCTCGGCGGCTTCGCGGCCAAGGAAGTACTGGTTTCCTCTCTGGGAACCGCATATTCCTTAGGCGAAGTTGACCCGGAAGAGGCTGAATCACTCGCCGAAAAGATCAAGGCGGATACCGGTACCTGGAGCATGGCCAACGCGCTTTCGCTCATGATTTTCGTGCTGGTCTACGCGCCCTGCGTCGTGACCATCGCTGCTATCCGGCGGGAAGCGAACAGCTGGGGCTGGGCTCTTTTCAGCCTTGTGTTCAGTACGGCGCTGGCTTACGTGCTGGCGGTCGGCGTGTACCAGATCGGCAAGGCCGTTCTGTAGCGACTGCAGCGGCGGGCCCTCAGAACCATAGTGAGGACAGTGCCCGGCATTTTATTGCAGTGCGGCCGGCGCGGACAGGCTTTTCCTGTCTGCGCCGGCCTTTCGCGTTGCTATGAAGGCTGGTTGCCGCAGTGCCGGAGGGCGGGGCAACCCGATGCCGATTTGCGCGGCAAAAAGGGGTGCATTTGCGGCATCCCTCTTTTTTTTCGCTGTTTTTCATCATTTTTGTGGTTTTCTTCACAAACGATTAAAGAATCGCTGTACATTTTGAGACACTGGTCGTAATTGTTCAGTCTTGAGTCCGGCGGTGATCGTTCCGCCGATCCATGCCTGCCACGGGGGAAAGCACGCATGCGCCGTGGTGAACTTCTTCAACCGGTATTGCCCGACATGGAGCTGTTATGAAGTTGATCGACCTGCATTGCGACACCGCAATGAAACTGCTGCGCGATCCTGAAGTGAGCCTGGCGCGGAACGATTTCTCCATTGACCTGGAAAAGCTGGACAAGGTGCACAGCCTTGCGCAGGTTTTCGCGCTGTATGTTGACAAGGAAAAATACAGCTCCTGTCTGCAAACCGGGCGCGATATGCTGGCCCGCCTCAAGGGCGAGCTTGAAAAAAATGCGGATCAGATCGCCTGGGCGGGTAACGGTGCCGCTATCCGCGCCAATGAAAAGAGCGGCAAGAAAACCGCGCTGATCGCCATTGAAGAGGGCGGCGTTCTTGAAGGCACGATGGAAAGCCTGCACGAATTTTTTGAAGGCGGCGTGCGCTTTATCACGCTGACCTGGAACTATCCCAACGAAATAGGCTTCCCGCACGGCGAAGAACACGGACATAAGGGCCTGACCCCCTTCGGGATCGAGCTGCTCGGGGAAATGGACCGCCTCGGCGTTATCGCGGACGTTTCGCACCTTTCGGAAGGCGGTTTCTGGGATGTGGTGAAGCACTGCAAGGGTGCGTTCATGGCGACGCACTCCAACTGCCGCGCCCTGAAGGGGCACTCCCGCAACCTTCATGACGAGCAGATCAAGGCGCTGGCCGACAAGGGCGGCGTTATGGGCATCAGCGTCGTGAAGAACTTCCTGATGGAGGGCGATGACGACGGGCGCCTGGATGCCATGGTGGCGCACATCAAGCATGCGCATAAAATCGGCGGACTGGATGTTCTGGCCATGGGCACGGACTTTGACGGTACCGCCACGAACCACGAACTGCAGTATATAGACGACCTGAACAAGCTGGAACCCAAACTGCGGGAAGCCGGCTATACGGAAGACCAACTGGAAAAAATTTACTGGCGTAACGCGCTTCGTGTTATCGACGAAGTGTTGCGATAGGTTTTGGCGCGGAATAGCCTCACAAACGCGGGGCTGTTCCGCACCGTGTTGTTTGGGAGATGTGTCCGCCACGGCGTGATTGGGCTTACGCTGTGCGCGGCGCTTTCCCGGTGAAAAGGTTCCATAGGCAGGCTTAGTATTGTTGAACTGGCTGAGTAACTTTGAACAAGCGAGGCAGAAATGGTTGGTGTACTTCTCGGCGTGGTAGTGCTGTTTATCACGGGCTACCTGATCCTTACCAAAGCTAAAGCGCAGGCCGTACTTCTGACGTCGGGCATTTTGCTGATGGCCATGGGCGCGTACCTCGGTACGGGCACTATCCTGGACAAGAGCACCGGCTCGGTCCTGCTGGATATTTACGAAAAAATCAGGGCTATTCTTTCCAGCCGCGGCGGCGGTCTCGGTCTTTCCATCATGGCGGTCGCGGGCTACGCGCGCTTTATGGATAAAAACGGCGCCAGCCGGGCCATGGTCCGGGTGCTTTCCGCTCCGCTGCAAAAGCTGAGCTCCCCCTACCTGGTCATGTCCGCCACCTACATTCTCGGTCAGGTCATGGCCCAGTTCATCACCAGCGCTTCCGGCCTCGGCATGCTGCTGATGGTGACCCTGTACCCGACCCTGATCAGCCTTGGCGTAAGCCGCCTTTCCGCTGTTGCGGCCATCGGTACCACCATGGGTATTGAATGGGGCATCATGGAAAGTAACACCATTTACGCTGCGGAAGTCGCGGGCATGCCCGTGTCCCAGTACTTCATGGATTATCAGCTTCTCGTCGGCTGCACGGTTATTCTGTCCGTGGCCGTTACCCACTTCTTTGTACAGCGCTGGTTCGACAGCAAGGCCGGACCGGACCTTGAAATGACCGAACAGGTCACGACGGAAGATCGCAAGGAAGCACCGCTTTACTACGCCATCCTGCCCACCTTGCCGCTGCTTCTGCTGATCGGCTATCTGGTCTTTGACAGCGGCCGTGAAGTGCACCTTGTCACCGTTATCATGATCAGCATCACCATCTGTATGCTGGTTGACTTCTTCCACGGATTCAGG
>JAJDHY010000084.1 GCA_030266385.1 Desulfovibrio sp. OttesenSCG-928-I05 | reverse complement strand
GGCTCCGGCCAGGGCGATCAGCAGTCCCGTGCCCCGGATGAAATCCAGATGGAAGGGGAAAAAGGCCCCGGCAAGGGGCACGAAGAGCACGCCCCCGCCAATGCCCGCGAACACGGCCAGCACGCCGATGAAAAAGCAGAAGACGCCCAGAAGGGCGGGCCAGAACCACCAGGCCGAGGCAATGGCTTCGCCGTAGGATGAATACAGCAAAAGCCCGGCACTCAGAAGGAGGGCAGCCGCAATACAGATAACGGCCGGGGATGGTGTTTTCATAGGCGCTCTTTTTTTTTGTCCGGTCAGGGGGACGGTATAATCTCGTTCAGTGCCAGAAATTGCGCTGAAACACCGGCCAGCAAAGCGAACAGGGCAATAACGATACCGGGTTTATGCCGGAGCGGGGTTTCACTGCGGATAAGGAGCAACCACAACAGGCAGGCCAGAGCGGGCAGCGCACAGCACAGCGTGGCGAGCAGGATGGACGGCGGATGCGAAAGTTCCGGCAGCATGAATTCCCCGGCCCGGCTGTACGCGTAGAACACTGTTCCCAGAGAGAGCAGGGTGCCGCAGAGCGCCCATTTGGCGCTGTAGGGCAGGGCAAACGCGTAATAATCCCGGCCGAAATCATTGCGCTTACGCCGGATGAGCAGCCAGAACGCGCCGAATGCGCCCGCCGTGCCGATGGCCAGAGGCAGCATATGCAGCATGACCGGCCAGAAAAAGGATTCCGGCGGAATGGCAAAGAAAAAGTCTGTCAGTTCGGTAACGGAGAAGCCGTCCAGAAATGAAAAAATATCATCCGGGTTTGCCGCAGGCACGCTGCCTTCCGGAGGAAGGACGGCGTTTCCGGCTTCTGGCAGAGGGACGGCGGGGATATCGCCTTCGGGGGCCGCAAGGGATTCAAGCGGCACGGGGCGGGAAAGGTAATAAATGTAACGATGGGAAAACGCCTGATAGCCGTAAAAGGAGGCGGCAGCCGCCAGCCAGGCCAGAACGCCGCACAGCGTATGGGTGAACCCCGGCATGCCGTTTTGCTTCCAGGCGCTGAAATAGAGAAGCAGGAGCACGAACGCCACCGCGCATACGGCACAGAGGGCGGCCAGAGGCTTGCCGAAGGGGCCGGAAAAAATATCCGGGCTGTCCGCCAGAAGCCAGTAAACAAGACCGCCAAGCGCTATGTACGCGATGAGGGCGAAAAACAGGCTCATGGCCGCGCTTTGCCGTGCCGCTTTTATAAGGAACACGCGCTTGCGGGCTTTGCCGAGCGCTTCACAGGCCACGGCAATGAGCGGCCCGAACGCCATGGCGGCGAGACAGAAGAAAATAAGGGCTGCCACTACGGCCCCGAGCAATGCCTCCATGGGAGGAAATCCAGGGATATCGGGCAGCTTCACAGTAAAAAGCATAGAATCCTCCTCAATAAAACCGCCTTCTTTCTGCCTGAAAAGACTGCGTGGCGCAAGATGCTTGTGGGCGGCTGACCAGGCGTTTTTATGGCTACAGGAAACGAGCCGTACACCGGGATTCCGGCATATCCCGTTAACAGCCTTGAAAAAAACGGGCGTATCACCTACAAGAACATATTCATATCGCATCAGGTTGTGTGCGTAGTGTTTTTTGTGACGTGCCATCTACCACGAGGAGTGTTCATGCCCGCCATGCCGGTTCGGTTGCTCATGCTTGGGTTGCTTGCCTTTCTTTCCGGGTGCGCCATGGCGGGACCGACCGACGAACGCCTCTGGGCGCTGGAAAGCGAAATGGAACTCCTGCGGACGCAGGACACGCGGCTGGCCATTGTGGAAGACAGACTGTACGGCCTCAGCCGTGAGCTTGACGGCATGCGCGATGCCATGCTTGCATCCGGCGTGGTGACCTTTCCCGCTCCGCTGAAAAATCCTGCCGCTGCGGCACGTCCCGGCGGTCCTGCCGGACCGGTGCCGTCTTCTGACGCGCCCGCCCGTAACGCCCCGTCGCACCCTGCGCCTGTTTCCCCTTCGCAGGGCGGGGCGGAAGGGGCGCAAGCGTCTCCCCGGCCGGAAACTCCCGAAACGATTGCACAGCCCGGACAACCGTCTCAAACACCCCAGCCGCAGCCGGATCAGGCGTCCACCGCTCCTGTCCCTGTCGCGCCTCCCGCGTCCTCTTCCGCTGCCGTCGCTACGCCTCCGGTTGCGCCCGTTCAGTCTGCTCAACCCGCTCAGTCCGCACAGTCTGCGGCTTCAGGCGAGCAAGGGCGGTATAAAAAAGCCCTGTCCACGCTGGAAGCGGGCCGGGCGCAGGAAGCGCTCGGGCTGTTTAACGAATTTCTGCGCGCGTATCCCGACAGCAAGCTGACACCCAACGCTCTCTACTGGCGGGGTGAATGCAGCTACAGCATGGGGCGCTATGATGACGCCGTCATTTCTTTCAAGGATGTGGTGGCCAGGTATCCCAAAGATCCGAAAGCCGCCGCCGCCATGCTCAAGGCCGGTTACGCCTATGAACGGCTTGGGGATATGGATAATGCCCGCCTTTACCTCGATGTGCTGGTGCAGGATTATCCGAGTTCGGACCCCGCGCGGCTTGCCAGAGCCAGACTGGCGACACTGTAACGGGCCCGTGCCTTTCGTGCGGACCGCCGGAGTGACGCCGTCATGACCGACTCATCCTCCCGTTTTTATCCCGCGAACCGCGATGATGCCGGGCGCGGCGAATACTGGGCGAGCCTTGCGCTGCGGTATTGTGACAGGCTGGGGCCGGTCAGAATCAAGGCGTTGCTGGAACACTTCGGTTCCGCCCGTGCCGCTGTTGATAATGTCTCCTCCTGGAAAGATCTCGCCCTGCCGCCCGCCTCGGCCCGCTGCCTCGGTAGCGGGGGCTGGCGTGAAAAAGCCCGCCGTGAATGGGACAGTGTCAGGGAAAAACCGTGTCCGGTCCTGCTGTGGACTGATCCTGAATATCCCGCCCTGCTCAAAAATATCGATGATCCGCCCGCCTTTCTTTATTTTCTGGGTGATATCTCGCTATTGTCCAATGTCAGCGTGGCCGTTGTGGGCGCCAGGGATTGCAGTGTGGAAGGCATGCGGGCCACAATACATATTTGCAGGGGGCTTGCCCGGGCCGGGGTAACCGTCGTATCCGGCATGGCCCGCGGCATAGACCGCGTGGCGCATCTGGCGGGCCTTGAAGGACCGGGAAGCAGCATCGCCGTGTTGGGGACCGGACTGGATGTGCCGTACCCCAAGGGCAATCTGGATTTACGCGAGTTGCTGCAACAAAGGGGACTGCTGCTTACGGAGTACGCGCCCGGTATGGCGGGAAAGGGGGCGGCATTTTACGATCCGCAACCGCATCATCAGCGGGATATCCCGCGCGGTGGTCGTCGCCGAAGCGGCGCTGCGCAGCGGCAGTCTGAATACCGCGCGCCATGCTCTGGAACAGAACAGGGAACTCATGTCCGTGCCCGGCTCGACCGGAGCCGCGTATGCCGAAGGTTGCAAGGAACTTGTCCGCCGGGGGGCGAAGCCTGTTTTTTCCGCTGATGACGTGCTGCGGGAATTGCTTCCCTACCTCACGGAAGCTGTCCGGGCAGGCACGCGGGAGCGTGATCTGACACGTTTCCAGCGGCACGGCGCGAACGCGGCAGAGGTTGGGGGGAGGGAAGATGTTTTTCCTTCCGATCTGGCTCCGGGCTTGTTGCCCTGGGGGATGCACGAGGATGCCGGGAGCGGGGATTCCGTATCCGCCGTGCGGACTGCTTTGCCGCTTCGTTGCGCGAAAAAGAAATCGCCGCCATTGGCGGAATGCAAACAATGTTTACCTTCTTCTGCAGAGGGACCTGCCACCGGGGCCGGTGCCGCCATCGAAGGCGGGGTACATGCCTCCGGTGCAGGGGCCGTGCCGCGCATCCGGGAATTTCCCGAAGGACCGGAAGGGGATATCTGCCGTCTTATCCAGGGAAATCCTCAGCATATTGATGACATTTGCCGCGCTTTGGGGCAAAATGTGAATTCCGTCAGCCGCTGCTTGCTGCTGCTTGAACTACAGGGAAGAATCCGGCGCTTGCCCGGTATGGTGTATAGTTTGGCGGATAACTGACATCCCGGCCGTTCCGGAAACGATTTTTTTTGCTGCCGGACGGCTCCTGCCGTTGAGATACTTGTCAGCTTTTGTGGAACACGATGCGAAGAATACCCATGACTCAGGCCGAACCCGGCATGACCCTTGCCGAGGCGGTCAATTATTCCACCGGTATGATACTGGCCGGGGCTGGTGTTGTACTGACGGAAACCATGATCGACCGTATGCTGAAGGCGGGTATCGGCAGCGTTGTTATCGAAGGGGAGTCGGGAGATTCCGATGGCGAACTGCAAGCGGTTCTGGAAAGCCTGCCCAACTTGTTCCGCCACCACCGCAGCAATGCGTTCATGATGACCCTGCACAATATGCTGCGCAGTTATTTTCGTATGAAACTCGCGGAATCGGCGGCGGCCGCCGCTGCCCGCAAGGCCGCCCAGGAAGCCGCCCCTGACGCGGAAGGGCAGGAAAACGGCACGAACGGCGCTGCCGCCTCCAGCCCCGACAGCGGGGAGGGCGCATGACGGACCTCAGTACTGATTTCAAGGGGCGTATCCTGGCGGTGGAAAGTCTGCCCGCCTTGCCCAGTACGCTCTATGAAGTCACGCGCCTCATGGAGCAGCCGGACGCCTCCACCGAACAGATTGCCAAGGTTATCAGCTACGACCAGGCGCTGACGTCCCGTGTGCTGCGCATGGTGAATTCTCCCATTTACGGGTTTCCCGGCCGTATTTCGAGTTTGCAGCACGCCATCATGCTGCTCGGCTTCAATGTAATCCGCAGCCTGATCATTTCCACCGTGGCGTTTGACGCCATGAACAAGAGCATGCGCGGGTTGTGGGAACACAGCATGGGCTGTTCGCTGTGCAGCGCGGAAATCGCCCGCCTTATCGGCAAGGAAAACCCCGAAGAGTTCGCTGTGGCCGGGTTGCTGCATGATCTGGGCAAGGCGGTGTTCATGCTCCAGTTGCCGGATGCGGGCAGGGAAGTTTCCTGGCTGGTGGAAACCAAGGATCTTCCATTCTTCGACGCGGAAAGCGCGATACTCGGGTTCAGTCATGACCGCATCAACAAATGGCTCGGGGAACACTGGAATCTGCCGCTCATTATCCGCGAGGGCATGATATACCATCACGATCCCATGAGCGCGCAGTTTTACCCCGATGTTGCGGCGGCCGTGCAACTGGCGGACTTTCTGGTCAGACTTTTCGGCTGCGGTTACGGTGGCGACGAAAGCGTGGGCGCTGTGGACCCGCGCTCACTCAAGGTGTTGGGGATGAATCAGAAATCCCTGGAAAAACTGCTCGACAGCGTGGGCACGCAGCTTTTCAGCGTCATCGCCCAGTACGGGAACTGATCCATGAGCGAGGTTGATACCACCTGCCGCATAACGCCGGACAAAAAGACGCACGCCTGTCTGGTCAGTGCTGACGCGCTTCTGCGCGAAGCCCTGTGCGCCGCGTGGCCTTCCGAAAACGTCGACTGGACGTTTTTTGATAACGGCAAGGCCGCCATCGGGGTGCTGCTTGCCGCGCCGCCCGATATCCTCTTCTGCTCTCTTGATCTGCCGGATATGTCCGGGCTGGATCTGGCGCATCTTTTCAAAAGCGAGAACGTCTATTCCCAGGTTCCGGTGCTGTTGTGCTGTGGCACGGAGGATTTTGCCAGGACGGAACTGGACTGGAGCAGTCTGGAAATAGACGATTTTCTGGCGTTTCCCGTGCCGCAGGGAGAACTCTGCGCCAGGCTGGATCTGGCGCTCAGACGCAGTGAGCGCACGCTGGATGCGAACCCCCTGACCCGTCTGCCGGGCAATACGTCCATTATCCGCTATACACAGGGTCTTATCGACAAGTGCGTGGATTTCGGGCTTATGTACTGCGACGTCGACCATTTCAAGCCGTTTAACGACAAATACGGCTTTGCCCGGGGCGACGAAGTGTTGATGATGACTTCCCGCATCCTGCTCAATACGGTCAAGGCGGGCAATTTCCCCTTTTCCTTTGTAGGCCATGTCGGCGGTGACGACTATGTGGCGATTGTGCCCGCGACGGGTGCCGAAGATATTTGCCGGAAGATCATTGCCGCGTTTGACGGCATTGTGCCGCGTTTTTATGACGACGACGACCGCCGCCAGGGGGGGATCGTTTCCACGGACCGGCAGGGGATTTTGCGCGCTTTTCCGTTGATGGGGCTTTCCATTGCGGTGGTTTTCAACAAGGGCGGGAGCCTGCGCCATTACGGCGAGGCATCGCATATCGCCATGAACCTGAAGAAAAAGGCCAAGGAAGATCCGCAGAGCAGCTATGTGCTTGACCGTCGGGCCCCCGCCCGCCATGCCCCTTTGCCGGGAGCCGGATAGCGGCGTGGCGGTTCGTGTGTCGCCGGACATTCTTTTCCCCTGTACCCGCTTTCCGGCGGGACGGTCATAACGGGTAGCCGTATGGACTGGCGCATAGCGTACAGCACCAACGGAAGCCTTGCGTTCCGTGAGCCGGGAGACGTCTTTTCCCGGCGCTCGTGCTGGATCTATCTTCTGCTGGCGGTATTGATCCCGCTCATTGCCCGTCTTTTTGAACTTCCCCTCTGGAACGAGAGCCGGATGGTCGGCGGCGAACGGCTTCTGGCCGATCCGGCGGCATATGCGCTGCTGGCTGGTGGCGAAAGCGCCGCCGGGAAAGGCGCATCATTCCTTTCCCGTTTCCTGCACGGCCTGGGGGCG
>JAJDHY010000083.1 GCA_030266385.1 Desulfovibrio sp. OttesenSCG-928-I05 | reverse complement strand
ACTGTTTGTATTTTTTTCTAGATAATGGATGTTGATGCTCACGCCCAGCGTCGATAGCAAGCTCCCCGGGGGGGGGAGGCGCACCACACTGGCACAACAGGAGCATCATATTTTCGCAACTCTTCACCATTGAGTTAACCACACTCACCTTTTTGGGGGGTCATACATGTCACCAGAATCAACTGCCCGCGCAGCGGGCACTGTTATTGCCGTTGCCGCTCCTGCCTCCGGCGCTTCCCTGACCGTTCAATCCGAAGCAAATGCCATTCTCGACCTCGCGTTCAACCCGGCGGAAGCCACCATGGGCCGCGAAGGTAACGATCTTGTCTTTGAACTCGACGGCGGCGGCACTGTTACACTGCAAAACTTTTTTGAAGTAGGCGATGAATCCCTTCCCGACCTCCGCTTCCCGGACGGCACGGAAGTAGCCAGCCTCGACTTTCTCTCCGGTGTTGATTTCGATATTTCCACCGCAGCCGGTCCCGCAGGCGGACAGGGCAACCCTTCCAGCGGTTCGGGCGAATACAGCGATGATCCCGGCGCTGCCGTTAACGGCATCAACCGCATAGGCATGCTCGGCACCGATTACTGGGGGCGCGCTACCGAAATTCCTGAAATCTACAACGGCGTCCAGGCGGGCGGCACGTTCAATTTCGGTGTGGATACCGACCTGGGCGATTTCCGTATCGTGCTCGGCGCGTATGAAGACGGCCAACCCTACCAGCACCTTGACGGGCAGCAGGGTACCCCCACACACGCGGCGCAGATCAATTTCAACCCCCAGCCCAATGCCGGCAGTTCCGTCGGAGACGTCACGTTCTGGAATCTCCCCGAAGGCACGCGCATCTATCTGGGTGACCCCAGCAATGATCCCGATGCCACGCCGCTGGATTCCGTCAACGGAACCTATACGTTCAACCCCGGTGATTTCACCAACCCCGGCGTGTACATTGTCCCCCCGGCGAACACTGACGGGGATTTCGACTTTTCCGCGTCCGTCGTTTTCAACGGCCCCAACAACTCCGTGACCAGTGAAGGCATCGTCACCGTCATCGTGGATGCCGTGGCCGACAAACCGGCCATGCAGGAAGCCGAATTCGACAAGACCGGGCATACCGGCAACGCCGATATCGACGGCACGGAAGGGGAATTCGACGGCAAAGGCTGGCATGTGACCGAACAGAGCCACAGCGGCAACGAAGCGCTGACCGTCACCATTCCCTTTGAAACCACCATCAAATACGATGACTTTACCGATTCCAGCGAAACGCACTACGCGCTTATTCAAGTCCCCGGCGGTCCCGAAGGCGTTGCGTGGAGCTGCAAGGGCCAGGACGGCACGGCGTACGAAGTGGTGTATGTCCGGCAAGAGCCGGATAGCGGCGAATATTTCATGTATGACGCGGACGGCGACGTTATTGCCGGTCCCTTTGTGGACGGCCAGATTGCCGAAGGCGAATATTTCCGCGTGCCCGTCGATGCCGAAAACGGCGACGTAGCCCACAGCAACGTCAATCCCGAGACCGGCAAGGGCGAAGTGACCGTCAACGTGGTGCTTGAAGCTTCCGGCGACACCGACAGCCTGACCGACGGCGCTGTCCCGCCGATTTCCGTGGGCGGCATGGCCCAGGAACATCCCGACGCAGACGACGGCGAACTCGATCTGACCAACAACTCCGCCTTTGACTGGCAGCATGACGTCAAGGTTCCCCTCGACGTCATCAACTCCACCCTTACCGTGGAAAGCGGCTGGGCTTCGGAAGCCAACAACGACGCCAAACATATCGGCGGCGCTTCCAACGAGTACGGCATAGACGAAAAGGCCGGTATCGCAGAAGACTCCACCATTGTTGATGATACCTCCGGCCTCAACCAGGGCGCTCCCATCATCTTCACCCTGAACGGCGCTGAAGGGAACGAAGAATCCGTCAGCCAGATCGTCCTTACCTACGACAGCAGCCGGGGCAGCCTTGATTATGACGGCACCGGCACGGTGACGGTTACCCCCGCCGATCCGGATGATCCGGATTCCACCATGGTTATCGTGACCATTACCGGCGACGACCTCACGAGCGAACTCGCCGACGGCGCGCTGACCTTTACCCCCGAAACGGACAAAAATGATCCACAGTCCTACAATGACGCGGACGTTGACATTCATTACGAACTGACGGTTGAAAACGGCACGGGCGTCAGCGCCACGTACGAAGGCGATACCATCGTCGCCATCGATGCCGTGGCCGACAAACCCACCAACTTTGACGCCCAGACCAATTACGACGGCACCGAAGCCGCCGCGCTGGGCGAAACCATCAGCATTTCCGGTTCCGTCACCTTCCCGGATACGGCGAGCGTGGGCCAGGAAACCCATTATATCCTGCTCAACCTCAGCCATGCCGAAGGCGCGGGCTGGACCCTGCCCGGCGGCTACGATCTGCTTTCCCGCACCGACGTGTACAATGTTGTTGAAGGCGTCGGCGGCGAACAGCTTGATCTTAAAAACAGCGGCATGCTCAGCCCCACCAGCGGTAACCCCAATGCTCCCGAATATCTGCTGATTGAAATCGTCGGGAACGCTGAGGACGGATTCACGATTCAGGTCGTTGTCGGCTACGAAAACGGCCAGCCCGTGTATCAGGAACTCACCGGCATTACGGTTGAATACAACCCCGCCGACAATTCCTTCAGCTACTCCGTCGATATCACAGCCCCCGGCGGCGCGGCTACCGGCGACAGCAGCACGTCCGTCTGGGTGAAACCCATCACGGTTGTGAACGACCCGCAGGACGGCGAATACGACTACGCCAACAACGTGGCCTGGGAAGATTCCGCCCCTGTGACCGTGGATGTTTCCGTTGCCACCTCCACCGTGACGATTTCCACCGAAGTCGTCTACGAAGGTGACAACCTCGATAAAAACGTCGGCGACAAGCAGCTTGAAGGCGGCGGCAAGATTACCATCAGCCAGGTTGCCACATCCGCCGATCCCTCTTCCGATCCTTCCAGTGAAGCGGTGAACGCCATCGCTCTCTTCTACGGCAACGGCGAAGGCCAGATTACCGTTGACGGCGTCGCGGTGCCTCCCGGCGGTGGTTTGACCTTTACCTGGGAAGAAGTCGACGGTTCCATCGTGTATACCGGCGCGCAGATTGTTGACGCCAACGGCAATCCCGTGCCCGGAGGCTCCTTCACCATCGATCCGGGCCAGTCCTTTAACGACTTCGTCAACGATACCCTTGATGTCCGCTATACGCCCAACGAAGGCAGCTACAGCGATGTCGACGTTACCATCGATATCGTCACCTGCATCACCGACCCGGCGTCGGGCGACACCAAGGTGGTCAGTTCCAATCCCGAGCTGTCCAACGACTTCACCACCGGCATGACCGAAGGTATGGACGCCGACAAGGTTCGCGATGTGACCGAAAGCGACGCGGGCGACAAGGTACTTGTGGACGCCGTGGCCGACTTTATCAGCGCGGACGATCTGACTATCGACACGACCTACGCGTACAAGGATGCCGAAAACTCCATCGAATACGACGCGGCCCGCCCCGGCGAAACCGTCACGGTTTCCGGTTCGGCCAGCTTTGACGATAACGACGGTTCCGAGCACCACTATATCGTGGTCAGCCTGACGCCGAATGATCAGCGCAACGGCTGGCAGTTCGACGGGCTTGATAACAGCAACCTTCTGAGCAAGGGTGCTGTCGGCAGGGAAGGCACCATCAATGATATCTGGGCCGGCGAAACAGGCCTGAATAACAACGATATTCTCAACCCGGCCCTGACGCCCAATGGCAACGTCAACAACACCAGCTCCACGCAGTATCTGATGTTCGGCGTGCATTCCGAAGACGGCGGCGAAAGCTGGATCATCACGATCTACACGGCCGAAGGCGCGTTTGAGGTGCCTTTTGTGGACGGCGTGGCGGATCTTTCGGACTTCCCGTTCCTGTCCTCCTTTTCCTACGACGGCGAAACGCTTTCGTATGAACTGAACGTGACCGCTCCCGCCGGTGCGACCTCCGACGGTTCGGCCGACATCTACACCAAGGCCGTGACCATCGAAGACGTTACGGACGAAGAACACATCGACGAGAACAACATCGCCTGGACCAAGGACGCGGACAAGACCACCGTCAAGGTGGCCCCGGCGGACGGGCTGATCAAGCTGGAAATCGGCAAAACCTTTGAAGACGGCAATGCCAACGATCACCTGGGGTACGGCCCCGGTGCCAACAGCCCCATCGAAAACGTCAACCCGGATGGCGCGCCCATCAAGCTGATTGTTTCCGGCGATGCGGGTGATAATGAATACATCGGCAGCCTGTACATCAACTTCAGCCCCGCCGGACACGGCGAACTGAAAGTCGGTTCCGTCATCATCGACGCCCCGGCCATGCTGCACTTTGACGCCAACGGCAACTGCATTGAAATCGACGGGCTCACCCGCAGCGATTTCTCCAACGGCAACCTCAAGTATGTGCCCGACGCCAACGACGATACCGACGTCAACGTTGAATTCGCCGCCACCATCGTGGATCCGGATTCCGGCGCGACCGTTGTCAGCACCAACATCAATGACTGGAGCAACAGCTCCGACCTCGGCAAGGAACTGCTCGACGGCGTGACCCAGGACCCGAGCGTGGGCAATTCCGCGCCCAAGGGCCCGGCATCCGGTTCCAACAACACCGCAGTGGTCGACGCCGTGGCGGATCACCCGGAAACCACCTTTGTCGACAGCAACGCGGACGGCTATGTTGATGTCAGCTACGCCGGCGGCAAGGGCGCGGCCCAGCCCGGCGGAACCATTACGCTCAAGAACGTCACCGTTACGTTCGACGATTACCAGGATGGTTCGGAATCCCACTACCTGCTGGTGGAACAGAAAGACGTCAGCAAGTCTTCCGGTGAGCAGCTCAACACGCTTCCCGACCAGAGCCTGACCATGACCGGTAACGGTCAGACCCTGGTTATGGTTATTGAAGGCGGCAAGATCACCAAGATTCTGCTGAACGGTGTGGAACAGGGCGCTGATTCCGACTACGCCGATTACCTGGGCACCCAGGTCAACGTTGCGGAAAGCCTGAACGGCGGCAACTACTTCCAGATCCCCGTGCCCAACGAGTTCCTGCAGGTAAGCGGCGGCTCCATCACCACGGACGTGGATATCAAACTGCCGAACGGGTATTGGTCCGACCAGGACACGACCATCAAGGTCGGCGGCATGGCCGAAGAAAGCAATGCCACCGATTCCGGCACGGAAATAAAGGAAAACAACGAGTCCTTTGATCTCAAGGACGCGCAGATCAAGGTCGATGTGGTCACATCCGCCCCGGTGGTCAAAGCGACGACGACCTATGAAAACTCCCACAAGAATGCCCACGAAGGATTCGAGGACATTTCCCGTGGTTTCAACGCGAACGGCAGCCCCGAAGCCTCTGCGGAAGAGCTGGCCATTCTGAAGGATTCCTCCGCCATCCTGTATGTGGACGGCATGAAGGATAAACCTTCCAGCACCAATGCCGGGGAAAGCATCACCAAGGCGTCCTTTACCGTTGATCATCCTGGTCTTGATTCGGCCCCCGGCCTCTTCATGTACCGGGGTGTGCTGATTCCCGCCGGTAAAAGCGGGGTCATTTACAAGGATGTTGACGGTACATACAAGCTCAGCCTGAATGCGGATGCCCTTCCCGAAGGCGCGACGGATGTTGTGGAATTCACCACGACCGTCGATGGCGACACAGGCTCGATCACCCTTGAGCTTGAAGGCGACAGCCTC
The DNA here is from genome assembly GCA_030266385.1 of Desulfovibrio sp. OttesenSCG-928-I05. Lineage (GTDB taxonomy): Bacteria > Desulfobacterota > Desulfovibrionia > Desulfovibrionales > Desulfovibrionaceae > JAJDHY01. The sequence continues at coordinate 1,085 of JAJDHY010000083.1, read as the reverse complement.
GCCCTTGCGCCTGTCAAGGACAAGGCGGGCAACGTTGTGGACGGCGAACTGCGCTTCGTGCCCGATCAGAACTACAGCAGCGATGATCTGGATCTCGACCACTCCATCACGGTTACCGATAACGGCAGCGGCCATTCCAAGACCACGGATACCGTGGACGGCAAGACAACCGTGACGGATCACGCGACCGGCAGCACCTCCAAACCCAAGGATGCGACCGGCGACACCGAGATCAAGGTTGACTCCGTGGCTCAGGAAGGCGACGTCACCAGCGCTGTTGATGCGGATGACCACTTCATCCCCAACACCGATGTCACCTTCAGCGTGAACGTGGACCTGCGGGGCGACGTTTCCGACGGTTCCGAGTACCACAAGTTCTATGTGGAACTGGTCGGCGGCTTCCCCATCAAGGAAATCACCTTCACGTACAAGGATGCGTCGGGCGTCGAACACGAAATTCCCTGGAGCGTGATTCAATCGCTTCTGGAAGATCAGACCATTAATCTGGAAAGCGGCACCCGCGCGTATGTTACCTTCAATATTGAAGAAGCCATTGAAGCGGCCGATCTGCCCCCCATGGGCAACGGCACGGGCAGCGCCTCCATCACCGTTGGCTCTCCCAGCGATCTCAATGAAATCGGCCCGGTGGACAACAACTCCTCCAGCGTCGATATCCATGTCGGCGTGTCCGCGCACGAAGACTGGGCGACGGTCCGTGACGGCGGCGACTGGGAAGAAAACCTCCCCTGGAACAACAACGCGTACAACGATGCGGCCGTTACGCTGACCTTCAGCAAGGCCGGTCCTGTCGGGTTCTCGCCCAAGGGCTACGCGTATGAGAACAGCCTGACCAACGCCCACGTCAGCGGGAAACCCGTCAACGGTGCGGAGGATAACAGCGTTATCCAGGAAGTCTGGCATGCCGGTGTGCCCATTGAGGTCGCCATCGGCGATTCCACCGATCAGGTGCAGGTGTTTGAACTCAACGTGCCCAAGGGAAGCGGCGATCTGTGGATCTTCACCGAAGGTTCCTACGAAGATTTCGTCGCCGAACTGGCTACGAGCGGCCTGAGCACCTATGAGCT
>JAJDHY010000082.1 GCA_030266385.1 Desulfovibrio sp. OttesenSCG-928-I05 | reverse complement strand
TGTTTGCGGGCGATAAACGCTTCATAGGCCTGGCGTGTGCGGGGGCGGTCAAGTGTTGTGAGCTGCGCCGGAAGGATGCGCGCCAGTTCGGCGGCGTCGGCTACCTGATGGACGAGGCCGTGCTCGAAGAGTTCGGACGCCCAGGCGAAGTTGGACCACGAAGGACCAACGCAGGGGATAACACCCGCAGCGGCGGGTTCCAGAAAGTTCTGTCCGCCCAGCGGGGCGAGGCTGCCGCCGACGAAAACCGCTCCCGCTTCCGCGTAGAGCGCGCCGAGTTCACCGAAACGATCCCAGATAACAAGATGCCCGGCAGGAAATGCGCCATCCAGTTCGGAACGGAAGCTGACCGGAAACGGGAACGCGCTGAGCGCCTCACGCCAGAAAGGAACGCGTTCCATGTGCCGGGGGGCGATGATCAGCGAGGTTCCGGGGGCTATTTTAGTGGCACTGCGGAGGAGCGTTTCAAGCTGGGGCAGCAGCAGGGCTTCTTCTTCCTGCCGTACCGAGGCCAGCAAGAGCGGCGGGGGGGCAGAACCGAACAGTTCGGACAGGGGGGAAGTGCCGGCCTCCGCGCTCGTCCGGGCGCTGGTGCCGGGAAGCTCTTCAAATTTCATGTTGGGCATCACGGAAACCCGTTCGGAACCAAAGAGGGCGGCAAAGCGCGCGGCATCGTCCGTGGATATGGCAAGGACGGCATCCGGGGCGTGCTGCTTCCAGAAAAAGCCCAGACGGCGGTATCCGGAAAGGCTTTTTCCCCGCATCCTGCCGTTCAGCACCAGCATGGGGATGCCTTTGGCCGCGCTTGCCGCCATAAGGCCGGGCCAGAGTTCCGTTTCCAGCAGCGCGACGGCGCGGGGGCGCACGACGTCAAGGGCGCGGCGCATCAGGGCGGGTTCATCCAGAGGGAAAAAATCGGTCACCACGGTGATGCCGGACAGGGATCCGGCGGCATCTGCGGCATCGGCGGCCAGCCGTTCCAGCACATCCATGCCCTGCCGCGTGCAACTGGTGCACAGCACGCGCAAGGGACGGGCGGAAGGGTTCGCGCTTTCCGTCTGCCGCACCCTTTCAGCCAGCGCATGGACCAGACGGCTGGCGAGAAAGGCTTCACCTCCCGACGCGGCCTGTATCCAGCAATCGCAGGGCGGCACATCATCCGCACCGCCGGGTGCGGACCCGCCCCAGCCGGGGGGGACGAGCCTGCGTTCAAAGGAATCCCGCAGGCGTTTATGGCGACGCAGAAAGGGCCGCGCACCTTTCCAGAGCGCCGCGTACAGAACGTTGAACAGCGGGGTCGGCATCAGCGGCATCCGGTCGTGAACGACTAGCTGGTGGTATAGACGTCAGGTACAACCCCGCCCGAACTTTCAACCGGGGAATCCAGCCGGGGCGCGAGGGTTTCGTCCGCGTGTTCTTCCATTCCCAGCACGATGAGCCGTTCCACCAGTTGCGCGTAGGAAAGGCCCACGGCGTTCGCTTCCTTGGGGATGAGGCTGGTGGGCGTCATGCCGGGGAGCGTGTTGACTTCCAGCAGGTAGATGTTCTTGTCCTGCGCCAGAATAAAGTCGGAACGGCTGTAGCCGGAAAGGCCCAGCGCCTTGTGCGCGCCCAGCGCCATGACCTGTACCGCGTTGAAATCCGCTTCCGGGATGGGGGCGGGGCAGATTTCTTCCGCGCCGTCGGCAGCGTATTTGTTGGTGTAGTCGAAAATGCCGTCCGGGCTTTTGCTGCGGATGAGAATGGGCGGCAGCGCCGATTCCGCACCGCCGGGAGTGCCCAGCACCCCGCAGGTCAGTTCCACGCCGCTGAGCGAGGGCTCCACAATGAATTCCCCACCGCCCGCGAAGAGCCTGTCCAGCGCCGCGTCAAGATCTTCGGCCCTGTCCACGCGTTCCATGTGCAGGCTGGAACCGCCCGTGTTGCTCTTGATGAAAACGGGGAAAGGAAACTTCGGCAACCAGCCCGGTGCGGGACGTTTACTGAGCAGTTCCCAGTCCGCCGTACGCAAACCCTGATCGCGAAACACCTGTTTGGCCGCCGCCTTGTTCAGCGCCAGAAAGGACCCGGCCGGGCCGGAACCCTGATACGGGCAACCGACTCTATCCAGCATGGCCTGAATAAGGCCGTCTTCGCCCGGCGAACCGTGCAGGTTGATAAAGGCGAAATCGGCGTTGCTGGCGGCCGCGTACAGACCGTCCAGCGAACATTCCGGATCAAAACGCAGGACGGTGTGTCCCAGTTCTTTCAAGGCCTGCTCAATGGGTTGCGCCCCGTTCAGGGATACATCACGCTCGCTTGACCAGCCGCCCGCTATCAAAAGTATGTTCATTCAGTTCCACCCCTATGCGGCGGGAAAGCGCCGCTTCTATTTCCTGCGCCTGATTCCGGGCGAACGCTATGCGTTCCCGGGCTTCCGGCGTGATGCCGTAGCGGTCCATAATATCCGCGTAGCGTTCCGTCAGGCCTGCCATGACGTCATGCTTCACGCGTTTGTCCGCGTACATGACACACAGGCAATGCAACTGGCGGTCGTCATCGGCGTCCACTTCCCACATCCAGTCCACATGCTGCATGACGCCCTGGGCGATATGGGGGTTTCTGGTCGCGCTCATGACCCAGGCCGCGCCGATCTGGGCGTGGCTGCCGCCGTGGTTAATGGAATACATTTTGCCGAGATCGTGCAGCAGGCCAGCCGCCAGCACGGAAGGCACGTGAACCGCCGCGCCGTGCTCATGCAGTTTCCGCGCGATGGCTTCGGCCATTCCCGCCACCAGATCCGAGTGGGCGCGGATGTGATCCGGCATTTCGAAACGATCCCACAGGGCGGTGCATTCCGCCCTGTCCGGCACATGCCAGGAAGGATCGCGTTCAAAAATAAGGTAGGGAAGTCCCTGCATGCGCGGTGAAGGCGGGCGCCGCGTAACGGAACAGGAGGATTCTGTACATGTCATACCCGGAACTATAGCAGGAATGCGTTTCGATGCAAACCGGGAAGGGATGGAGAATCCACCGGAAGCCGGAGGCAGGTTCCGGCTTACACTTTCCCCCCGCCGGGTACATAGGTGCACAGCGGTTCTTCGGCCATATGATCGCCGGTGAGGCTGTGCGCTCTGGCGCGGCAGCCGCCGCAGACGTTGTGGTATTCGCAGACGCCGCACTTGCCGCCGTAAGCGCTTTTGTCGCGGAACTGGAGGAAATGGGGGGTGCTGCGCCACAGTTCGGGGAAGGGCGTTTCAAAAACGTTCCCGCAATCCAGTTCCAGATAGCCGCAGGGCTGAAGGGTTCCGGTATGGCTGATGAAACAGAAACCCGTCCCGCCGAGGCAACCACGGGTGACGGCATCCATACCGAAGGTGGCCGGGGTTACGGGCGCGCCTTCCGCCCGCGCGCGCTGGCGCATGATGCGGTAATAGTGGGGGGCACAGGTGGCCTTGAGGTGCATGGACGTGGTTTTACGGAAATCGTAGAACCAGTTCAGGGTTTCCTCATACTCGGCGGCGCTGATGACCTGATCCTGCAATTCCGCCGCGCGGCCCATGGGCACGAGCAGGAAAATATGCCAGGCGGCAGCGCCGAGCCTGTCAGCCAGCAGGAATATTTCCTTGAAATGGGCAAGGTTATCCTTGGTGACCGTGGAGTTGATCTGAAAAGGAATCCCGGCGTTTTTCAGATGTTCGATACCCCGCATGGACGCTTCGAACGAACCGGGAACGCCCCGGAAAACATCGTGGGTTTCCGGCCCGGCCCCGTCAATGGAAATGGAGCAGCGTTCAATGCCGGATTCCTTGAGGCGGCGGGCTGTTTCGGGCGTTATCAGGGTGCCGTTGGGGGCCATGACGCAGCGCAGCCCCTTGGCTGTGGCGTAGGAAGCCAGCTCGAAAATATCGGGCCGCAGCAGCGGTTCGCCCCCGGTAAAAATGATAATGGGGTTGCCGACATCCGGAAAGGTATCGATAAGCGCCTTGGCGGCAGCGGTATCGCATTCACCGGGGTACGGTTCCATATGGGCTTCCGCCCGGCAGTGCTTACAGGCCAGATTGCAGGAACGGGTTACTTCCCAGGCCACGAGCTTGAGGCGCGGGGTACCGTCGGGCAGCGTGGCCGGCATTCCGGCGTGATGCCCCTGATGGGGCGCGCTCCCCCCCGGATGTCCGCCCGGACGCCCGCCCGGATGAGCTCCGGGATGCACGCCTTCCGGGTTTTCCTGTGCCGACGCTGACGAAGCGGCGGGGATTCCAAGGGAATCCCCGCCACAGAACTGTTCCGGGTGCATCATGCCAGAACGCCCGCTTCCAGCAGTTCTTCGGTGAAGTAGGTGATGATGAGGTCGGCTCCGGCCCGTTTGATACCGAGCAGGGTTTCCAGGGCGATGGCCCGTTCATCTATCCAGCCGTTGGCTCCGGCGGCCTTGATCATGGCGTATTCGCCGCTTACCTGATAGGCGGCCAGCGGCAGGTCGCAGCGTTGCCGCAGTTCGTGCAGCACATCCAGATAGTGTCCGGCGGGTTTCACGATGAGCATATCCGCGCCTTCCGCGATATCCGCCATGGCTTCGCGCATGGATTCGCGGCCGTTGGCGGGATCCATCTGGTATGTCTTGCGGTTGCCGAACTGGGGGGCGGATTCCGCCGCTTCACGGAACGGGCCGTAAAAGGCGGAAGAATATTTCACCGCGTAGCTCATGACCGGGATGTGCTGGAAACCGTTTTCGTCCAGCGTGGCGCGAATGGCCTGTACGCGCCCGTCCATCATATCCGACGGGCCGACGATGTCCGCGCCCGCCTGAGCGTGGGAGAGGGCCGTTTTGGCGAGGATTTCAAGGGTGGCGTCGTTGCGGACCTGCCCGGCGGGGTCAAGAATGCCGCAGTGGCCGTGGGATGTGTATTCGCACAGGCACACGTCCGTGGTGACCACGAGCCGGGAAAAGCGGGATTTCAGCCGCTGGATGGCCCGCTGGACAATGCCGTGTTCCGCCCAGGCTTCGGACCCGGTTTCATTTTTCATGGCCGGGATACCGAAGAGCAGACAGCTTCTGAGCCCCATATCCACGGCCCGGGCCACGGTTTCTTCCAGCATGTCCAGTGAAAGCTGATATTGGCCCGGCATGGAAGCAATGGGTTTCTTCATGTTCTGGTCAGGCGTATCCACAACGAAATACGGCATGATCAGATCTTTGGGCCGCACGAAGGTCTCACGGACCATTTCACGCAGGGTACCTGTACGGCGCAGTCGTCTGCCTCTAAAAAAATCGCTCATGGAATGCCTCCGGCGGCCTGTGGGAGAGGGAGAAACGTGAGACGCGGCACATTCCGCTCATCCGCGGAACATTCAGGAAAGGCCACAGCTTTCCCCGGACTCTCTCACCCCCCTCCCGACCTTTATGGTTGGGGCGGGTTTTGGTTTGCAGCAACGCCTGCTGTTTACGCAGCAACAACAAGACTTCACATAACGCCCCCCCGCCATCACCCCCTATACGGGTTAAGGAGAGAGGGGGGTCCGGGGGGAGAGAACCTCAAGGGACGCGTCCCTTGTGGTTCTCTCCCCCCGGCTCTTCACGCTATTTCCTCATCCGTCAGGTAGCAGGCCGGGTCTTCGGCCCACACGTCGCCGTAGCGGGCTTCGGCTCTGGCCCGGAAGTTGCCGCCGCAGATGGGGAGGAAGCGGCAGGAAGCGCAGCGGCCTTTGACGTGGGCTTTTTTATCCTTGAGTTCGGCGAGGAGCGGGATTTTCGGATCGACCCATATTTCCGAGAAGGGGCGTTCCAGCACGTTCCCGAAGGTATGGTTACGCCAGAACTGATCCGCGTGCACGCTGCCGTCCCAGGAGATGCAGCCTATGCCGCGTCCGGAATTGTTGCCTTCGTTATACTGGAGCAGTTCAAAGACTTGCGCGGCGCGGGCCGGGTCTTCCCTGAGCAGGCGCATCCATATGTAGGGTCCGTCCGCGTGGTTGTCCACGGTGAGTACTTCTTTGTGCAGGCCCTGATCAAAGAGGGCGCGGGTGCGATCCATGATCAGATCCACCACGGCGCGGGACCCGGCGTGATCCAGATCTTCGCTCATCAGTTCGGACCCGCGTCCGGAATAGACGAGGTGGTAGAAACAGATGCGCGGCACATCGCGTTCTTTCAGGATATCGAAGAGCAGGGGCACCTGATCGACGTTGCGGCGGTTGATGGTGAAGCGCAACCCGACCTTGAGCCCTTCCGCCTGACAGTTTTCAAGACCCTGCATGGCTTTTTTGAACGAACCGGGCACGCCCCGGAATTTGTCGTGCACGTCTTCCCCGCCATCCAGCGAGATGCCGACGTAGGAAAGCCCCACGGCTTTGAGTTCGCGGGCTTTTTCCTTGCTGATCAAGGTGCCGTTGGTGGAGATGACGGCGCGCATACCTTTGGATGTGGCGTAGCTGGCCAGTTCCGATAAATCCTCACGCACCAGCGGTTCGCCCCCGGAAAAGAGCATGACCGGGGAACCGAAGGCGGCGAGATCGTCAATAAGCGCCTTGCCCTGCACCGTATTGATGGGATCCTTGCCTTTTTCGCCTTCCGCCTGGGCGTAGCAGTGCACACAGCGCAGGTTGCAGCGCCGGGTCATATTCCAGACCACGACGGGTTTTTTATCTTTGGAAAACTGGAGCAGATGGGAGGGCAGCTTGCCGGAATGCCGTCCGTAACGCAGGGCGTCGGACGGTTCCACCTGGCCGCAGTAGAGTTTTGAGATACCTATCATGATAATCCTGAAAGCGCTGCCGTGGCGGAACAGGCGGCATGACGTCATGCCCGGCCCGGAACCGGCCCCGTGTACACGGAGGCGGCGCTTGTTTTGTAGTATGTCGACACGGACGGGTCCGTCCTGCGATTAGTACCAGAGAGTTTTGAAAAGG
>JAJDHY010000081.1 GCA_030266385.1 Desulfovibrio sp. OttesenSCG-928-I05 | reverse complement strand
AAATTGAACTGTTTTGTCCTGTTATTTTGCCTGATGAATGATGACAGGCCGGGAGCTGACATGCCGCTGATTGATTGCACTCTGACGCTGGACGGGCACGACACCATTACCGGCGTGCAATGGTCCAACCCCCAGTTACACAAAGCCTATGAAGAGGAATGGAAAGTCTTTGCCGGGCATACACTGGCGGAATTACCGGATTTTCATCTGGATGCGGAACAGGCGAAAATCGTCTGGCGCAACGAGGTCTTTGACTATCAGGAACTGCTCCCGACCAGAGGCGTGCGTCTTTTGTTGCTGAAAAGGGAAGATCACAGGACGCTTTTATTCGAACACGCCCTGAACGCGTTGCCCGACGGTATCCAGATATACGACCGGAACGCCTGCCTTGTGCATATCAACCGGGCCAGCTGCGGTATTTCCGGGATTCCGGCCCATGTTGACGTGGTCGGGCAGCACCTGATGGATCTTTACGATCTGGAAGAAGAAATCAGCACCACCATGACCTGTCTGCGGACCAGACGGCCCGTCATCAACCGCGTGGACAGTTTCAGGACGACCAGCGGCAGCGACATTTCTTCCGTGAACTCGGCCTATCCGGTGTTTGACGGGCAGAAGCTGGTGGGCGCGGTGGTTTTTGACCAGAACCTTGATTCCATCAACGCGCATATCGAAGTGCTGGAAGAACGGAAGAAAACCATCCGGGATAAGGTAAGCCTGCCGCCCACGCCGTTTCGCGGCTATCATTTTTCCGATCTGGTCGGCTCGAATCGCGGTCTGACGGAGGCCGTCTCGCTGGCGCGCCGGATCGCCCGGCAGGACTGCAATATTCTTCTGGTCGGCGAAACCGGCACCGGAAAGGAAATTTTCGCGCAGAGCATTCACAAGGCCAGCGACCGCAAAAAGAAAAAGTTTGTGGCCATCAACTGCGCCGCCGTGCCGGATACCCTGATTGAAAGCATGTTCTTCGGCACCAGCAAAGGCTCGTTCACGGGCAGCGTGGAACGGCCGGGCCTGCTGGAAGAAGCGAACGGGGGCATATTGTTTCTGGATGAACTCAATTCCATGAGTCTGGGCATGCAGTCAAAACTGCTGCGGGTCATTCAGGAAGGGTCCTTCCGGCGCGTCGGGTCCGGGCGGGATATCCGCACGGACGTGCGCTTCATCTCCTCCTGCAACGAGCCGCCCTCGCAGCTGATCGAAGAAAACGCCCTGCGCAAGGATCTCTTTTACCGGCTGGCGACGGTCACCATTGAAATCCCCCCCCCTGCGGGACAGGATGGACGATCTTGAAGAACTGGTCCGTTTCTATCTGGACAAAAATAGCAACCGCTACCTGAACCCCGTCGGGGAAATATCGCCGGAAGCGTTGCGGCTGCTCCAGCATTACCTCTGGCCGGGGAACGTGCGGGAACTCTTCAATATTCTCGACTATGTCATGAACACCGTTGAAGGCGGGCGGATTGAAGTGATGCACCTGCCCCGGCATCTGCAACGTGATGAAGAAGGGCGTCAGGAACGCGGGCCGCTCCCGTATGGTGGGCCGGAAACACCCCCGGTCGGCACGATACCGGTCTATCCGTTGGGGGAGGGCGGCACGGAGAACGGCACTGCGGATGGGAATCTGGATGGCCTTCTGCGGGCCGTGGAGAAGCGCGCCATAGAAGAAGCGCTGGCCCGCTGCCGCTATCGACTGAACCGGACAGCCGTTTCTCTGGGCGTCAGCCGCCAGACCTTGCAATATCGCATCCGGAAGCTTGGCATCGAACTGTAGTGTAACGTTCCTTCACGGGCGCGCTTCGGCGCGTAATAGCGAAGCGCGCTTTTACGTATGTCTGTAGAAAAACGAATGCCGCCGCGCTCCGGCACAGGTCGGGGCGCGGCGGTTAGCCGCGTTATGCGGCATGGCAAGCCTGTGCAAATGTGCACCCATGGGCGATGGAGCGCACGTTTGCCGTTCAGGCCGCCCGGTTTCTCCACTGCAGCCAGCTGTTCATAAGCCCGCCATAGTAGAATATTCCCAATAACGCTGTGACGCCGAGGGTGATACCGATCATCATCATGGTGTTTCCTCCGTTTTTTTCCGGTCCGCGGTCCCGCTTTTCCTGGGGCGTTGCCCGTCGGGTGCGCGTTCTCTGGTTGCGTTTGGTGTTCTTATTGAATCCAGTATTATGGATCCAATTTAAAATAATGCGCGTACTCCTCCCAAAACAGGGCTCGTATCCTGTCATGGTGTCAGCGTTGCCGCTAACGGTGTATTCACTGCGGGAGAGGCGCGTTATGCGCGTCTGCTCTCTCCGCCATTGTCCTGACTGGCGTCAGGCTCGCTATTCCGGCCGGAATCCCGCGCGGCAAATTCTTTCAGGGTGCGGGTTTTTACCGCGCTGATATGCGCCATGGTCGCGGCTTCGGCCAGAAATTCGTCACCTCTGGAAAGGGCATCGTAAATCAGCCGGTGCTCACGCAGGGTGTCATCGCGCCGCTGGGGGTTGCTGTGCGTGTGGTAGTGCACGCGTTCCGCCATGTCGATAACGGCTTTTCCTATGTGGCGCAGGGCGCTGTTGCCGGACGCCTCCATCAGGATTTCGTCGAACTCGCTGGCCAGATGGACGAGTTCACCCATTTCGGCGTTCGCGAAAGTTTCCAGATTGCGGGCCATGCGTTCAAGCTGCGAAGGGGTAATACGCCGCGCGGCCAGTTTTGCCATACGGCTTTCCACGAACATGCGCGCATCGTAAACATCCGCCATATCTTCGCCGCAGATGGCCGTTACCTGGGAACCCCGGTTGGGAAAATGCTTGAGCATCCCTTCATTTTCCAGCCGCCGCAAGGCCTCGCGGACGGGCATGCGGCTGATGCCGAGCCTTTTGGAAAGTTCCTCTTCCCGCAGCCAGTCGCCCGGAGCGTGGGTGCCATCCAGTATGGCCACGCGCAGCCGTTCATACGCTTCGTCGCGTAGCGGGCGCAGTCGGCTGCTGGGGATGGGTTGCAGTGTCGCGTTACTCATATTGGATACAATCTCAGAAGCCCCCTTTTTTGTCAAGCGGGGTAGCGGAAAATAATCCCCCGGCTGTTTCCCCGGATAATCAACAGCTTGTGTGAAATTTTCGCCTGCTGCCGGAAAAATTCCTCATATTTCTTGCCGCTCGGGTGGACGCCGGGTTTGCAACAAGGGCCCATCCATTATATACCAGCCGCTATGCTGGGGGTATTGCCGTATCGTCCCGCCCCTGTCTGCCCATTCTGCCCGCTCCTGGCAGGCGAAGCGCCCGTCCCCAACGTTCAACGGCTCCGTGGAGTTTCTATGCGATATGACGCGTTTATAAGTTACCGCCACGGCGGATTGGACGGGCAGGTAGCCGAACGGCTGCATGCGATGCTGGAAACATTTCGCGTGCCCGGCGATATCGCGGCGAAATGCGGGAAAAAGCGCATTGCCCGCGTTTTCCGGGATCGTGAAGAACTGCCCACCTCATCGGACCTTTCCGGCAGCATTGACGACGCGCTGCGCGAATCGGAATTTCTCATTCTCATCTGTTCCCGCCGTACCTGCCAATCCCGCTGGGTGTTGCAGGAAGTTGACCGCTTTATCGAACTTGGCCGTCACGACCGGATTATTCCGCTGCTCATTGACGGCGAACCGGATGAAGCCTTTCCCGAACAGCTGCGCTGGCGCGAGGTGGACGGGAAACGCGTGGAAGTGGAACCGCTGGCTGCCGACATCCGTGCCGGGACGCCCCGGCAGAGCCTGAAGCTGCTCAAGGATGAGCTTTTGCGTATTCTCGCGCCCATGCTGGGTTGCCGCTATGATGACCTGCGCCAGCGCCACCGCGAGCGTGCCATGCGCCGCACGCTCGCCGCCGCGCTCGCGGCGCTGGCCGTGGCCGTGACCTTTGGATCGGTATCATTTTCACAGCTCATGCGTATTAACGAGCAGATGCGTATGAAATTGTACAACCAGTCATACGTTCTGGCGGAATATTCAGCCGATGCCTTGCGGGACGGCGATACAATAACCGCCGCGCTGCTGGCGCTGGAAGGCTTGCCGAACGATCCCGCGAACCCGGAAAGGCCCTATGTGGACGCGGCTGAAGCCGCTCTGGTGAACGCCATGGGCGTCTATGATTACCGGGAAAGTTTTGTGCCGCATCTGAGCGTGGAATTCCCGGCAACCCCCAGCGCCATTGTGCTGAGTCCCGATGATGCCCATCTGGCTGTTCTGCGGCAGGATAATGTGCTCGATCTTCTGGATACCGGTGACGGGAGCATCGTTTTTTCCGCCGGCACCCCCCCCGGCCCGGGGAGGAACGCGGTTTTCCCGGCCGCCGATATCATGGTGTTCACCGGGGATGACGGGCTGAGCGCGGTGCGCGTGCCGACGGGTGAACTGCTCTGGCGAACTGATGTCGCGTTCGGCGTTGCGCTCAGCGCGGACGGGACCACCATAGCCGCCGCCTGTGACGGCTACGCCCTGTTGCTTGACCCGCAGGGAACGGAAAAGGCCCGTTTTGATTTTGGTTCGCGCTCACTCTACCGTCCTTCGTACGAGTTTCCGTCGCCTTACAACTGTCTGGCGCTCAGCGCGGACGGGGCGTTACTGGCTGTCAACTTCACGGACGGCACATTTTCCGTCTTCAGCGCGGCGGATGGCAGCGAACGGCGCTTGCTTGATGAAGCTGCCTGGGTCCGTTGCGCTTTCAGCGGGACGCATCTTTTGTGCAGCTGGATCGGCATGACCCCGGATGCGGTCTACAGTTCGCAGACGCGGGGCGCGTTCACGAGCGTTTTTGATCTGGCGACCTTTGAGCGGGTGTGGGAAGAGAGCGGCGGCGTCCTGGCGCATCCGCTGCTTTTTGACAAAGAACTCGCCGTGGCGCATGGAACGAATTTTCACTTGTACGATCCGGACGCGCGGCGGACGGAAGTGATGACATCTTTTGAACGCAAGATCAGCGGCATCGCGACAAACGGAAGCTTCCTGCTTGCCGGGCTGGATGACGGAACCCTTGTGTTTCAGGCGCTGAACCTGCAGGGTGAGCAGCAGGAATTTTACCGTGAAGACGGGGAGAGTCTGGTTTTCTACCAGAGCGAATACCCGTATTCGCTTCTGGCTCTGGGGGGTGGAATCGCCGTGGTCGCCACGCCGACGTCTCCCGCCGTGCGTATTCTGCAATGGAACGGCAAAAAGGCCGATGTGCTGTATCGCTATTCCACCATCAAGTCTGAAAGCGCCCGGAGCGGTGACAATGTCTATCTGCACGCCATCAATGCCATCCGAGTGGTGGATGCGGCGAACGGGGAGGAACGCTTTCTGTTCCGGGCCGATCCCGAAGAGTTGCCGAATATTCATTTCACGGTTCACTATGCCTCGGGCAATGTCGTTCAGAGCACGCCTTCCGGGTGCTTGCTGTACAGCATCGCCGACGGTTCCATTCTGTTTGAAGATCCCGCTCCCCACTGTGTGTTGACGGAATCGGGGCTGAATGTGCTGCGGGAAAAGGACGTGCTCCTGGTGGACCCCGCGACCGGGAAGGAAGTATCCCGCCATGCCCTGCCCGAAGGGAGCGAATACGCCTGGGTGCGCGGCCCCTGGATGTTCAATGCCGAAGGGTGGAATTTTACGCTGACCCATCAGGAAAGCGGCGTGGAACGGCAGTTTACGGACTGCCTGTTGCTGGCCGACCAGTTGCGGGAGACACCCGGAACAGGACCAGATGCCGGAAAGGGCGCCGGAAAAAGCGCCGGAAAGGGCGCGACGGAAGCTGATCTGTGGCTCAGCTATTTCAGCGAAGGCCGGGTGTACGTGTATTCCACCCGTGATGATGCCGTGCTGTTCCAGTTTGAAAGCCCCAATGAAGTTCCCCGGGTCTTTTTTGAAAATAACGGCGCATTCCTGAAAGTGCACTTCCAGTCCCGCCGGGATATTGTGTATTCCCTGCCCGACGGCACGCCGCTGCCCGTCATGCAATACAAGGATCATATCCTGACGGATGTGTACGCCATGCCGGATCCGGCCCTTCTGCTGACCGTGCATGTCTCGGCGCAGGAAGGCCGCGTAACAGGCATACTGCGGGATAGCCGCACGCTGGAAGCCAAGGCGGAAATACCGGGCTGCACCATGCCGCTTGGCGAAAAGCATTTGCTCGCGCAATCTATGTGGAACGTCAAGGCCATTCCCTGGCGCTCTTCCGCCGAAATCCTCGCCATGGCCAGAAAATTCACTGCCGGGCGGGAACTTGCGCCGGAACAGCGGCGGCAATATCACATTGTAGAATAACTGCCGGGGAAGCGCCGCGCGCCCCGGAAAGGATGACCCATGCTGGATTTGCAGGAACTTCATGCCTTTGATGCCGTCGCCATTCAATGCCACGACAACCCCGATGCCGATACCATTGCCGGAGCCTTTGCCCTGGGGCGCTACTTCGAACTGCGCGGCACTCCGGTAATGCTCTTTTACGGCGGGGCGCGCCCGGTCAGTAAACCCAACCTCCTGCTTTTTATTGAGTCTCTCGGCATCCCCCTGCGTTTCGCGGGCCGGGACGCCGTGCATATTGATGACGTGCAGGGGGAAGGATCCCGCAAACTGCTTGTTACGGTAGACTGCCAGCACGGCGCGGGCAACGTGCAGCGCGTCAGTGGAGCCGCCGTCTGCGTGGTTGACCACCACATCAGGGAAACGGGCGGGGCGGATATCGAGCATATCGAACCCTATCTCGGCAGCTGTTCCACCGTGGTGTGGAAACTGCTTTCCGCTGCGGGCTTTGATTTCGCGGCGCACCCGGATGTTTCCACGGCCCTGTATTACGGGCTTTTCACGGATACCAACAGCTTTGCCGAACTCTTTCACCCCGTGGACCGGGATATGCTGGACGCACTGCGTTTTGACGCGCGGCTCATCAGAAAACTGAAGGGCAGCAACCTGTCGCGGGATGAACTGCTCATCGCGGGCAAAGCCCTGCACGGCGC
>JAJDHY010000080.1 GCA_030266385.1 Desulfovibrio sp. OttesenSCG-928-I05 | reverse complement strand
AAAAGGGCGGAAAGGGAATCAAGATGCAGGATGCAGGGGCCGAAGGAAAGCGCTTCCAGCGAAATCGCGGGCACCAGACCGCCCAGCAGCCCCGGCCCCAACAGGGTCTGGGCGGCGGGCTGCAGAAGAGCCAGCGCCCCGGCCATCAGCAGGAAGCACGTTAGAACGGCTCCGTTACGATCCATGGAGGCTGCGGAAGCCGCGCCTGCGGTGGCGTTTCCGCGTTCAAAGGCCGCGAGGGCGGTTTTCCGCGCAAAAAACAGGGCCGAAAGCCCGCCGAAACAAAACAGCGCACATGCGATCACAATAAAGAGCACAGGGCCTCCAGCGACAATAGTTTTCGCAGGGAACATACACGAGGCCGGGACCGCCGTCGATATCCGGTTCGGCTGTTTTTTGAACAGCGGCGCAGTGTCGCCTGACGGCAGGCAATTGAAAAGAAATCCTTGCGGAATTTCATACGTAAAATACTCTGGCGGGAATCTCCTTGTTCTTTCCCAACCGAGGGGATATTCTCGGAAAAAGTTTGAACTAACCGCACCCGGGAGGGATAACGTCATGTCAGTCCATCCTCTTGCAGGCAAAGAGGCCCCCGCCTCCGCCCTCGTGAACATAGACGAACTGCTGTTACAGTATGAACGAAAAACCCCCGATCCCGAAGACCCGGCCCAGCGCGTCAGCTTCGGCACATCCGGGCACCGAGGCACGTCCCTGAACGGCAGTTTTACCGAATCGCATATTCTGGCCATTACCCAGGCCGTCTGTGAATACAGAAAATCCAAAGGGATCGCAGGCCCCCTGTTCCTCGGGGCGGATACGCACGCCCTTTCGGCTCCCGCCCTGTGCAGCGCTCTGGAAGTGCTGGCCGCCAACGGCGTGGAAGCGCGCTACCAGACGGAGGGGCACCCCACACCCACGCCCGTTATTTCCCGGAGCATCCTGCGCGCCAACGCCGGGAAGGATCTTTTCGGGAATGACGCCTCCCTCGCTGACGGCATCATCATCACCCCGTCCCACAACCCGCCCGCCGACGGCGGCTTCAAGTACAACCCCCCGCATGGCGGCCCGGCGGATACGGACGTCACCGCATGGATAGAAACCCGGGCCAATGAACTCCTCGCCGCGAAACTGAACGGCGTACAGCGCGTCAGCTACGAAAAAGCCCTTGCAAGCTCCTGCATTAAAGGCATCGACTATATAGCCCCCTATGTGGACGAACTGGCGAAAGTGCTGAACATGGAATCCATCGCCTCCGCCGGACTGCGTCTCGGCGCGGATCCGCTCGGCGGCGCGGCTTTGCCGTACTGGGAACCGATAGCGGAAAAATACAAGCTCACGATCACCGTCACCAATCCGGTGCTGGACCCTGCCTTTTCCTTCATGCCGCTGGACCATGACGGAAAAATCCGCATGGATTGTTCCTCCCCGTATGCCATGGCAAAGCTCCTGCACCACGCATCCCGCTACGATCTGGCCTTCGGCAACGACCCGGATGCGGACCGCCACGGCATCGTGACCCCGAAAGGGCTCATGAACCCCAACCATTACCTTTCCGCCGCCGTCTGGTATCTGGCCACGGAGCGTCCCGACTGGCCCGCCGCCGCAGGCGTGGGCAAAACCCTGGTGACCAGCAGCATGGTGGACCGGGTGGCGGATTCGCTCTCCCGGCAACTTTATGAAGTGCCTGTCGGGTTCAAATGGTTCGTGCGACCGCTTCTTGGCGGAACCGCCGCGTTCGGGGGCGAAGAAAGCGCGGGCGCATCGTTCCTGCAACTGGATGGCAGCCCCTGGACCACGGACAAGGACGGCATCATCATGTGTCTGCTGGCGGCGGAAATGACCGCCGAACTCGGCATGGACCCGGCGGAAGCGTACGACGTGCTCACCAAACGTTTTGGCGATCCCGTGTACGAACGCCTTGACGCGCCCGCCAGCAAGCAGCAGAAAGCGGCGCTTTCCAAACTGAGCGCGGACAAGGTGAACGCCAAGACGCTGGCAGGATCGCGCATCACAGCGGTGCTCACCGCCGCGCCGGGCAACAACGCCCCCATCGGCGGATTGAAAGTAAGCACGGAAGACGGCTGGTTCGCCGCCCGGCCTTCCGGCACGGAAGATATCTACAAAATCTACGCCGAGAGCTTTCTCGGGAAGGAACATCTTGTCCAGTTGCAGGATGAAGCCAGAGAACTGGTCAGTTCCGTCTTGCGCTAAGCACACACCGCCACCACGGGTACAGCACGGGCGCGGTAAGGAAAATTCCCCTTTACCGCGCCCGCATCGTCTCCACGAACGGCCGGACTGCACAACGGGCTGGCACAGCGGAGGAGCGATATACCCCGCGACTGCAGGGCGTATAGCGGCAGGATATAGAAGCCCGTACGTGATTATCCGGTGACAAGCTCTGTGAGTTTTATTATACTGTAGTACGGTACTGTTATATATTCCCTTTTCCGAACTTTTTTCGAACAGGGCGTACTGCGGCGGCAGGCGGGTTTTTCCAACCCCGGCTGCCGGTACGTTTATTGTCCGGAGCGCATAGCATATGACCGACATGACCATATACGTAGGCCTTGATATAGGTTCCACCACCGTCAAAGGCGTAATACTTGATACGGAAGGAAAGCTCCTTTTTTCCCGCTACCAGCGCCACTACTCCGAAGTCCGCGCCACCCTTGCCGCGCTGCTGGCCGAAATGCTGGAACAGTTCCCGGAGCGGGAATGGCACGTGGCCGTCACCGGTTCCGGGGCCATATCGCTGGCGGAGGAACTGGGAATAGCCTTTGTTCAGGAAGTTATCGCGGCCAGTCTTGCCATACGTTCGCGCATCCCCCATGCCGACGTGGCCATCGAGCTTGGCGGGGAAGACGCCAAGATCACCTTTTTCACCGGCGGCGTCGAACGGCGCATGAACGAAACCTGCGCCGGCGGCACCGGGGCCTTTATCGACCAGATGGCCTCTTTCCTCAATACGGACGCGGCGGGGCTGAACGAACTCGCCACGCGGCATGAAACCCTGTACCCCATCGCATCCCGTTGCGGCGTCTTTGCCAAGACGGACGTTCTGCCCCTGCTCAATGAAGGCTGCGCGCGCGAAGATATCGCCGCATCCATCATGCAGGCCGTGGTGGATCAGACCATCAGCGGGCTGGCCTGGGGGCGCAGCATCAAGGGCACCGTGGTGTTTCTGGGCGGGCCGCTCGCGTTCCTTTCTTCCCTGCGGGAGCGGTTCACGCATACCCTGAACCTCGGACCCGGCAATGCCGTGTTCCCGGAAAACGCCGAGTATTTCGTGGCGCTGGGCGCGGCGGAATACGCCAAGAACGCGGCCACCGGCAGTTCCCCTTCCGACGGCATCAATGAAGAAACCCTGCGCACCCTTCTTGTGCGCCTCAAGGCGGCGGCAGCCAAGGGGGAAACCACCCACATGCCGCCGCTTTTCGAAAACGCGGAACAGCTGGAAGAATTCAAAAAGCGCCACAATGGCGAAAAAGCCGGAACCTTTCCGCTGGAACAGCATTCCGGCGATGCCTGGCTGGGCATCGACAGCGGATCAACCACGCTGAAAGCCGTTCTTATCGACGAACAGGGCAGAATTCTCTATTCGTTCTATTCTTCCCACAGCGGCGATCCGCTTCCGGCTGCCGTGAGCGTGCTGGGCGAAATTTACAAAAAAAAGAACGACGCAACCCATATCAGGGCCACCACGGTGACCGGCTACGGGAGCGGGCTGCTCAAGGCGGCGCTCGGTGCGGATATCGACGAAGTGGAAACCGTGGCCCACTACACCGGGGCGCGGTTCTTCGAGCCGAACGTTTCCTATATTCTCGATATCGGCGGGCAGGATATCAAATGCCTGCGCATACGCGGCAACGCGGTGGACCGCATCCAGCTCAACGAAGCCTGCTCGGCGGGCTGCGGTTCGTTTATCGAAACCTTTGCCAAATCGCTCGGCATGCCGCTTTCCCAATTTGTGGAAGCGGCCCTTGACGCCCGCGAACCGGTGGACCTCGGCACCCGCTGCACCGTGTTCATGAACTCCAAGGTCAAACAGGCCCAGAAAGACGGGGCCGGGGTCGGCGATATCGCCGCCGGGCTTTCCTATTCCGTCATCCGCAACGCCTGTTACAAGGTCATGAAAATCGCCGACCCGGAAGAACTGGGCAGCCACGTGGTGGCCCAGGGCGGCTCGTTCATGAACGACGCGCTGCTCCGGGCGCTTGAACTGACCCTGGGCAAAGAAGTGGTACGGCCCAACATTGCCGGGCTCATGGGCGCGTTCGGCGCCGCCCTTATCGCCAAGGAACGCGGCCCGGCGGCGGAAACAAGCGCCCTGCTGGATCAGGAAGCCCTTGCCAACTTCTCTGTCAGCGCCCGCACGACACGCTGCACGCGCTGCAGCAACCACTGCCTTTTGACTATTTCCCGCTTTGCCGACGGCAGCCGCTTTATTTCCGGCAACCGCTGCGAAGAAGGGCTGGGCAAGGGCAAGAGTACGGAATCTTTACCGAACCTGTACAAATACAAATACCAGCGGCTGTTCGAACCCTATGAGCCGCTCAGTAAAGAACAGGCCAAGCGCGGTGTTATCGGGATTCCCCGTACCCTGAACATTTTTGAAAACTACCCCCTCTGGTTCACGATTTTCACCAGTCTCGGGTTCCGGGTGGAACTTTCTTCGCCCTCGTCCAAGGAAATTTTCCAGCTCGGCTACAATACCATTCCTTCGCAGACCGTCTGTTATCCGGCAAAGCTGGCTCACGGGCATATTTACGATCTGCTGGCCCGGGACGTGGATGCCATATTCTTCCCCTGTCTGCCCTTTGAGGCGCAGGAGTTCAAGACCCAGACAAACCATTACAACTGCCCCGTGGTCATCGGCTACCCGGAACTGCTGGCCAATAACGTCCCGGAACTGCGTACCCGCGATATCCCCTATATTCACAGTTTTCTGCCGCTGGAAAAGAGTGCGCTGCCGCGCCGTCTGCGGGACATTCCCTTTTTCTCGGGCATTTCCCTTTCGGAACTGGAAGCGGCTGTACGCAAGGGCTTCGAAGAGCAGGAACGCTGCAAGTCCGACATTTGCCGGGCCGGGGAAAAGGCGCTGGAAGAACTGCACGCCAAGGGCGCTTTCGGCATTATCCTTGCCGGGCACCCCTACCATGTGGACCCGGAAATCCATCACGGCATTTCCGACCTCATCATTTCCTGCGGCATGGGCGTTCTGACGGAAGATTCCGTCGCCCACCTCATGCCGGATCCCGGCCCCCTGCGCGTGGTTGACCAGTGGACATACCACGCCCGTCTCTACCGCGCCGGAGCGTACGCCGCCGGAACCGATAATCTGGCTGTCCTGCAACTCGTTTCCTTCGGCTGCGGGCTGGATGCCATTACGTCGGATGAGGTTGAAGAAATCATGATGGTCAAAGGCAAGTTGTACGCCCAGATCAAGATTGATGAAGGCTCCAACCTCGGCCCGGCCCGCATCCGCATCCGTTCACTTCTGGCGGCCCTCAGGGACAGGAAACTCAGGACGGACACCCCGCCCCCGGTGCCGGTGTTCACGGGTTCGCCCCCCTTCACCGACGCCATGCGCGAAACGCATACCATCCTTGTGCCGCAGCTTTCGCCGATTCACTTTCAGTTTATCGAGACGATCTTCACCAGCGCGGGCTACAAGGCCGTGCAGCTCCCTGAAGTGAGCCGCGAAGCGTTGGAAACCGGTTTGCGTTACGTACACAACGACGCGTGTTTTCCGGCCATTGTCGTGGTGGGGCAGCTTCTGCACGCGGTACGCAGCGGTGAATTCGATACGAACAAGATCGCCCTGATGATCTCCCAGACCGGGGGCGGCTGCCGGGCGACCAACTATATTGCGTTTTTGCGCAAAGCCCTTGTTTCCTGCGGGCTTGACCATATCCCCATCATTTCTTTCAACGTGGGCGGCATGGACAAGAACCCCGGTTTCCGGCTCTCCGGCGAGATACTGCGCCGCGTGCTCATGGCCGGGTATTATGGCGACGCCATCATGCGTATGGTGCACCGCGTGCGCCCCTATGAGGCCGAGCCGGGTTCCACCCAGCGCCTCACGGATTACTGGGTGGGCAAGCTCAAACACGTGCTGCGCGAAGGCAAGCCGCTGGGTTTTCACATCGACATGTTTTCCATGGTCAAGGATTTCGACAACCTGCCGCTGGTGACGGAAGAGCGCAAACCCCGCTGCGGTCTTGTGGGTGAAATCCTGCTCAAGTACCACCCCGACGCCAACAACCGTGCCGCCGAGATCATCGAGGCGGAAGGCGGAGAAGCCGTGGTGACGGACCTGATGGATTTCGTGCTCTATTCCTTCTATGATGATGTGTTCCGCTACCGGCATCTTTCCGGTTCATGGAAAAACTATCTTATCGGGATTTCATCCATCGCGTTCATTGAATACTGCCGCTGGTCCATGCGCTGGGCGCTTTCCCGCAGCAAGCGTTTTACGGCCCCGCTTTCTTTCGGCAAGCTGCGCCAGAAAGCGAAGAGCCTCATATCCCTCGGCCACCAGACCGGGGAAGGCTGGCTCCTGGCCGCCGAAATGGTAGAGATGCTGGAAACCGACTGCGACAACATTCTCTGCATGCAGCCTTTCGGTTGTCTGCCCAACCACATTACCGGCAAGGGTTTGCTCAACGAACTCAAACGCCGCTACCCCAAGGCCAACATCGCCGCCGTTGACTATGACCCCGGCGCCAGCGAGGTCAACCAGATCAACCGCATCAAGCTGATGATGTCCTGCATCAGGGAGTAGCCCCCCACACACCAAGAGGGCGGCCATTCGTGCGCGAATGGCCGCCCTCTCTCCATAAACGGCACCCATTTCTTGCAGCCCGCCACAAAAACGCCCATACCATCCCCCATCCCCCATGGCCCAACTCCTCCGCTTCCAAAACTGACGACGCGTCCTCCCTGCCCAACGCCCACGCACAGCGAACGGAGTGAGCCCCCCA
>JAJDHY010000008.1 GCA_030266385.1 Desulfovibrio sp. OttesenSCG-928-I05 | reverse complement strand
GACTTTCCGCCGACCGTAACGTTTCCAGTCTGGCAGCCCTGTCGGACGCCTGCCTCGAGTACCTTTACCCCGGCGTGTACACGCGCTGACGCAAAGGAAGAAACATGGCTCGTTGGATAGTACTGGGACTGGCCGTCATCATTCTCTGGAAAATGGTCGGCAATGAAATGCGGAAACGCTCCGCCGGACGCGAGAAAGAATCAGCCAGGGAAGAAGCCCGCAAAAAAGCCGCCGGGCAGATGGTCAAAGACCCTGTCTGCGGTAAATATGTTGAAGTAGATGGTGGCATTAGCGTTCGGGACGGTGATAAAGTGCATCGTTTTTGCAGCTATGATTGCCGCGATACGTTTTTGAAGCAGCTTCAGGATGGCGGACGGGAAATCCCCGCCAAGACAAAAGACGACGCGGAATAGACGGTTTCGAGCTATTCCGGCTCGGCCTGGGTTTGTTTCGTCTGCCATTCTTTCCGGAAGTACACCGATAAAGCAAAGCCAGCTCCGTTTTCGGGGCTGGCTTTGCTTTATCAGACGTTTTTTACGCAATCAGAGCTCTGAGCGGCAAAAACATCTGTAGGCGCGACCGGGCTATGCCCACTTCACAAAGAGCGCGTATGCAGACAGAGGAAGCGCAGGGCGGGCAAGTGGATCACGATGCGCCTCGTCGGGAGGGTGCGTTATGGTCTCGACGTTTCGTTTTTTCCAGGTTTCACAACGACAAAGGCGGCCGCAAGCGACCGCCTTTGAATAGTCTGTTCGAGAACAGCGTCTTACACGCCGATCGGCGTATCAGGGAAGAAGCTCACGATGAGGCGCATGGCCCACATGGCGACCAGGGCGTTGATGATGCAGATCAGAATCTGCCAGCCCCACCACTTGCGGTTGGAGTCGGCGGTACCGAGGCAGCGGCCCATGTACTGGACGATAGCGCCCATCAGCATGATGGCGGGAGCCAGGATGGTGATGTGAACCGGGGTAAGAGCGCCGTTGGCGATCAGGCCAGCAGCGACGCCGACGCCGCCGCCCATGGACATGAACGCGCCGAGCAGCACGACCATGCCTTCGCCGGGAAGACCCCAGAGAACCATGAGAGGACCGGCAACCTTGCCGATGAGGCCCATCAGGCCGGTGATGGTCAGAATCTGGATAAGCACGAAGGCCATGAGCACGTTGGGGAGCATGCTGGTGGTACCGATGACCCAACCGTTCCGCGCGCCTTCAATGAAAAGATCAAGTGCATTTTTACTTTTAGCAGCAGCCATTAGTTATCTCCTATCTATCATTCGATGTGGGGTTAGGCGGCAGCCTTGCGACCGCTGGCCTTGAGCAGGAAACGCATGATGTTGGTACCCATGATCTTGCACAGGAAGATAATGACCAACGGAATAATGATAGGAACCGTGAAATACTGGAAGAGACCGGCAATCGTCGCGAAATAGTTCGTGATGGTGCCGTCGCCGCTCAGCATGAGGGTCGTGAACAGCGTTCTTTCTTCGTCGGTAATCTGACCACCGTCAAAAAGTTCCTTCGCCATGGCGGCGGAGCCGTCCGTGCTCTGGAGGTGGGTGATGAACGCGAGGCCGAGAATCCCGGGGATGCCGAGAAGCGGGCGGAAGAAGGGACGGATGATCTTTTCAGCCGCCAGCAGGCCGCCGTAGCCGTCAACGATCTTCACGATACCGAGAGCGAGAATGACCGAGGGGCACAGGTTAATGGCAAACAGGAAGCCGTTACGGGCACCGGTTCCGCCAACACCTTGGAAGTTGTTCTTGGAGCCGGCGATGGCACCGAATTTGCCCAGAAGGGTGGTGAAGTCAAACATCTTCAGCCAGACCCAGGCAGAGTCGGCTTGGATGTTCGTAAACGCGCCGGAGAAAATGACGATGGCCACCAACAACAGGAGGTAACTGGCGATAGTTACTTTTTGTTGTCCTTGATTTTCCGCACTCATGGCATATCCTCGTTTAAAGGGTAAATGTTTTTCAGACGCTAATAGCGCCACCTGCCTATTGCCTCAGACCTTCCACACCTCGGAAAAGTCCGTTTTCCCCGTGATTTCAGGGGCAGCCGTTCGTATTCTGCCCAAATACGAACGGCTGGGTATATCTGAAAAACGGGCTTTCGTCAAAGATAAAGGCATGAAAGGCCGCTAAACACACTATTCTTAAAGTAACAAGTTAACCTTTTTAGAGCATTTCACCATTTAAAAGCGAGATTGGCGTAGGCGAGCTTTGCTCGCCGTTACGCGACAATCTCAAATGAAGTTGCTCTAACGGGTTACCCGACCTTTTTCTGAGCCAGATCGGCCATGATTTTGACGCCAATGGGCAAGGCGCGCAGGTCAAGCTGCATGGTCGTGGTGTGGCCGCCAGTGCCCATGTCAGCACCGATGCCGATGAACGCGGACTTGATACCGGCTTCCGCCGCGAAGCAGTGGAAATCTTCACCACCGGGGGTGAACACGGGGGGCACCACGGAACCGCACACCGCTTCAATGGACGCGGCGGCATCCTTGACCAGGCCGTCAAAATCAAGTTCAGCGGCGGGAACGCCGTCTTCATCGATCATTACGCCTTTGCAGCCGACGCCAGCAGCGCCGTTTTCAATGGCCGCTTTCACTTTGCCCAGCAGTTCTTTCATGACAGGGTTCGTCTGCGAACGCACGTCAATGGACATTTCCGCAAAATCGGGAATGATGTTGGTCGCGGAAGAGCCAGCCACGCAGCGCGTGCACTTGACCGAGTGGGCAACGCGGGGGTCGCCGTGAATGGCGTTGATGTTGCCGATGATAGCGGCGATACCATCCAGAGCATTGAAGCCGTTATGCGGCCAGGCGCCGTGAGCGGCCTTTCCGTGCACTTCGGCCTTGATGCGCCAGGAAGACGCGTGGCTGATGGCGGGGCAGGCTTCGCCCACTTTGCATTCAGTATTGTTGCGGACGTGCATGCCGACGATTTCATCAACATCGTCGATCAGGCCGCTTTTAATAAACGCACGGGAGCCACCCAGGACTTCTTCCGCGGGCTGGAACACAACCTTGAGGGTTCCACGCTTGACGCCGCCGTTCGCCAGAAGGGCTTTCAGGGAATACAGCAGCATGGTGCAGTGCGAATCGTGTCCGCAGGCGTGCATGACGCCGGGCACCTTGGAAGCGTAGGGGAGGCCGGTTTCTTCCTGCATGGGGAGGGCATCCATGTCGGCCCGCATAGCGAAAGTAATGCCGGGTTCTTTACCTTTCATAACACCGAGCACACCGGTTCCACCTATTTTTTCCGTCACTTCAAAGCCGAGCTTTCTCAGTTCTTCAGCAAGGAAAGCAGCCGTTTTGACTTCTTCGAAGCCGAGTTCGGGATGCATATGCAGCTGCTTATAAGTTTCTTCGATTTCGCCGACGTGGGCGTCTACCCACTGAAAGAGCGCGCTCATAAAAGCCTCCTCAAAAGGTGAATTAGATGATGAATATATAATAACTGGCACTTTCGTCGATAGAGCGCCAAAATGTCAAGAGCGAATGCACATGTTTCAAGGCCCTTGGCAGAAGAGGTTAGATTATCCGGTTATATTTGAGACAGTCCGGGAAAAGCCCTCATAAAACTTTTTTTAGTAGTAAAGTTAACATAATTTACATTATGGGGCATTTAAATCTAAAGTAACGAGAAAAAAAGGCGATTTACTAGACAGTTAGAAAACAATCCATTACTCTTCACTTGAATTGCCGTCGGGCACAGTTCATACCCTTCATCGTGTCATTATCTGCCTGTTGTCATGGAACCCAAACAGAGGCATTCCCGCCATGAAACACCAGGGGTCAAAAGTTACGCTGAGCCGTTTCCCCCGCATCTTGCGCGCCCTGCACGGGCTGGTTTTTCTGTATGCTCTTGCCATGTTTTTCCTCGGCGCAGCGCCGGTATTTGATGAAGCCCCCTTGCTGACGCACAAGGAATTCTGGTTCAGTTTCGGTCTCGCATTACCTTTTCTGGCTGCTTCGGGCGTTGCTTTTGTCTCGCTCGCGACGGATACCTTGCACGGCACAGCGCTTTGTCTGTGCTTTTTTGTTCTTCTGAGCAGCATTACGCTGGCCCATGGCGGTTCCCCGGCATCCCTGCTGTTTTTTATCGCCCTGATTCTGTTTTACGGCATCAGCGTCATTACGTTTTTCCGCAGCATCCGTGACAAATGGGCGGAACATGTGGCGATGCGCTCTTTTGCCCACAAGACGAGCTTTTTTAAAAACAAATAGTCATCGCGCCTCCTCCAGCGTGTGTCTTGTCTGCCCCGGACGTTCGGTGACGTTCCGGGGCAGCGAACTTTTTGTTGTCCGCTCGCCCCGTTCTCTGAAAATTAACGCTGGGGAACTAACCCATACAAAAGCCCCGACGCCAAAACGCCGGGGCTTCATATGCTTTCTTACAATTGACGGCTTACTTGAGGTAATTCAGCGCCGCCTGGCACATAACCTTCATGCCAAGAGGGATTGCGCTTTCGTCATAGCGGATTTTGGCGTTATGCGCGGCGATCTGGGTTTGCGGGTCATCATTGGCCGTGCAGAGCCGGAAAAACGCGCCGGGGGCCTTTTCAAGATAGAACGCGTAATCTTCGCCGCCCATGGTGGGGGTTTCCAGATCATATACGTTCTCGGCACCGACAACCTGTGTCGCCGCTTCAATAAGCACGTCGACCATGGAGTTGTCGTTCACTACAGGAGGCGTGCCCATCATGTAATTGACGTCCACCTTTGCCCCGAAGGCTTCGGCGACGTTCGTGGCGATGCGTTCAATGAGTCCGGGCATATTTTTACGCACTTCCGGGGACAGAGTACGCACGGTTCCGGTCATGACGACTTCCGGAGCGATGATGTTCCGCGCGGTTCCGCCGTTAATGGTTCCCAGAGTCAGCACAGCGGCTTCGAGAGGATCCGTCTGTCTGGCAACAACAGCCTGCAGCGCGGTCACAATCTGGGCGGCAATAAGCACGGAATCAATGGATTTCTGGGGATACGCCGCATGCCCCGCTCTGCCTGTAACAGTAATATCCACCATGTCGGCGGAAGCCTGCATGGGGCCGCGCTTGTAGCCTATTGTTCCCACCCGGCCATAGGGCCAGGTATGCAGTGCCAGAATGTTGTCGACACCGTCCATGGCGTTATGTTTCAGCAGATGGACCGCGCCTTCAAGGGTTTCTTCAGCGGGCTGGAAGAGAAATTTGATAGTGCCGCTTATCTGGTCGGCCATGCTGCTAAGGACCATGGCGCTGCCCAGAAGAACGGAAGTATGGATATCATGGCCGCACGAGTGGCATGCGCCGTTTTT
This sequence comes from Desulfovibrio sp. OttesenSCG-928-I05, assembly GCA_030266385.1. Taxonomy (GTDB): domain Bacteria; phylum Desulfobacterota; class Desulfovibrionia; order Desulfovibrionales; family Desulfovibrionaceae; genus JAJDHY01. The sequence goes on along the minus strand of JAJDHY010000008.1, from coordinate 26,432 downwards.
GGAAGCAAAAGGCAGGCCGCTTTCCTCAACCATGGGAAGCGCATCCATATCAGCGCGCAGCGCCAGGGTTTTTCCGGGCTTTTTGCCCTTCAGGACGGCGATACAGCCGGGGGCGGTATCCTGCACTTCAATACCCGGGAGCTTGCGTAATTCTTCAACTATGCGTTTGGTTGCAAGAACTTCTTTCATGCCGAGTTCGGCATTTTCGTGAATATAACGCCGGAACGCTATAACGGATTCTGCAAGTCCATCCACTTTTTTCGCGATATCCATGGTATCTCCTGAGTTAGACGGTTATCCCCGAGGGGCATATCATCACGGGCGACCATAGCGGAAAAAAAGCGGACTGAACAGTGGGCAGACCACCCTGAAAATATGGCAATGTTTGATTTATTTTAGAAAATACGCGCTGTTATAGCGGAAAAAAGTCATCAGGAAGCTGCCAGCGCCCGGCGCGGTCATCGCCGACAAGGGCATTCTTCAAGGAACACATGAAGCTGTCTCTATCAATGCTAACAGCACCGAAACGGCTGGTATGTTCCGTGACCTGCTGACAGTCGATCAAGGCGTATCCCTGTGCGGCCAGATAGCGCACAAGCCATACAAAGGCTGTTTTGGACGCGTCCGGCTTTTTGAAAAACATTGACTCGCCGAAAAAAGCGCGTCCCAGGGCAACGCCGTACGCCCCCCCGACAAGCTGTCCTCCTTCCCAGGCTTCCACGGAGTGCGCGTAGCCCGCTTCATGCAACGCGGTATACGCCTCGCGCATTGCCGGTACGATCCAGCTGCCCTGCTGTCCCGGCCGCCGTGTGCCGGCACAGGCTGTAATGACGTCGGCAAAGGCCCAATCCAGACTGATCTGAAAACGACGCGCATTGATGGTACGCCGGAGCGAATGGGGAATGTGCAATTCTTCCGGGACAAGAATGGAGCGTTCGGGCAGGTTCCACCACAGAATGGGGGTATCGTCATTGTACCAGGGAAAAACCCCCTGGCGGTAAGCGGCAAGAAGGCGCGGGACGGAAAGATCCCCGCCTACGGCCAGCAGCCCTTCCGGGCTGGCTGCCGCAGGCGGGGGAAAGTGGATATCACATCCGGGAGGGAGAAAAACCGGCACTGTGCCTACCCTTTGAGGTGCACATTTCTTTTTTTCTTTGGGGCGGATGCGCGCGCGCCCGTGCTCGGCTCTGACTCCGGTTTTCCGTCCGGCCCGGGTCTTTTCCCCGTGTCCGGGCGCGTGCCCGGCGTCGTGTTTTTCCTGGCGGACGTTTTTCGTGTCGTGACTGTTTTTGCGGAACTCCCCCGCGTTGTGCGGGATACTTCCTGTTTTCCGGCGGCATGCGCGGCGCTATAGCTAAAGCGAAGCGAGCTGCCGTTTGCTGCGCTATCGCTCATGCTGTCATCGGTGACAGGCGCGTCAATAGTGACATGCCCTCCCCCGTTCAGACGGCCGAACAGAATCTCCCGTGCGAGTTCATCTTCCACGGAACTGCGGATAATTCTGGCAAGGGGCCGCGCGCCAAAGGCGGGGTCGTACCCTTTGCGGGCCAGCCAGTCGCGTGCGGCTTCCGTCAGGGTGACGTCCACCTTTTTTTCCACGAGCGTCGCGGACAGTTCGGCCATGAACTTGTCCACAATTTTGCCCATGATGCCGGGTGAGAGGTTGGCAAAGGGCACCATGGCGTCCAGGCGGTTACGGAATTCCGGCGAAAAGGTCTTTTCCACCGCCTTGCGTCCTTTTTCCGCACTGTTGCCCACAGGGGAAACGGAACCAAAGCCAATGTTCCTGGCGCTCATTTCAAACGCGCCCGCGTTGGAGGTCATGATCAGGATAACGTTGCGGAAATCCGCCTTGCGTCCGGTGTTATCCGTAAGCGTCGCGTAATCCATGACCTGCAGGAGCACGTTGAAAACATCCGGATGGGCTTTTTCAATTTCATCCAGCAGCAGAACGCAGTACGGATTTTTGCGGACGGCCTCTGTCAGCAGCCCGCCCTGATCAAAGCCGACATAGCCGGGAGGCGCACCGATAAAGCGCGATACCGCGTGCTTTTCCATGTATTCGCTCATGTCGAAACGCTGGAAAGAGACACCGAGGGAAGCGCTCAACTGTTTTGCCAGTTCTGTTTTACCGACGCCCGTGGGGCCGTAGAACAGAAACGAACCCTGCGGTCTCCCCTGTCGCGTGAACCCGGCGCGTGCCCTGAGTACAGCCCTGGAAACGATGGCAACGGCTTCATCCTGACCATATACCGCCTGTTTCAGATCATCCTCAAGGTTTTCAAGGCGCTCGCGGTCCGTTGACGAAACGGAGACGGACGGAATCCGGGCCATGGCCGCGATGATGCGTTCGATATCCGCAACGCCGACAGTGCGCGGTGCCACGGTATTTTTTTCTTCCGGCGCGGGGGAGGAATCCTGCGCGTCAGCCGCGCGGGAGCGGGCTATACCGCGCGAAAGCCACGCGGCTGCGCCCGCTTCGTCGATAACGTCAATGGCTTTGTCCGGGAGGGGTTTATCCCGCAAATGGCGTACGGAAAGCGTCACAGCCGCCTTGATGGCGGGCGCTGTATAGCGCACGTTGTGGTGCGTTTCGTAATGCCCTTTGAGCCCTTTCAGAATCGTCATGCATTCGGCTTCCGAAGGCTCGGCAATGTCGATCTTCTGAAAACGGCGGGAAAGCGCCCTGTCTTTTTCAAAATGGTTGCGGAACTCTTCATGGGTGGTGGACCCGATGCAGCGCAAGCTTCCCGAGGCCAGCACGGGCTTGAGGATATTCGAAGCATCCATGGAGCCGCCGCTGGTCGCGCCCGCGCCGACGATAGTATGAATTTCATCGATGACCAGAATGGAATCCGGAATGTTCTGCAAGGCCGAGATAACGGCTTTCATCCGGGCTTCAAAATCGCCCCGGTACTTACTCCCGGCCAGCAGCGCACCCAGATCAAGCGCGAAGACGCGGGCCTTTTTGAACGAGGGCGGCACATCGCCCTGATGGATACGCAGGGCCAGTCCTTCCGCCAGCGCGGTCTTGCCGACGCCGGGGTCCCCGACGAACAGGGGGTTATTCTTGCGGCGGCGCGCCAGAACCTGAACGGTCCGGGTAAGTTCCTCGTTCCTGCCGATAAGCGGATCTATACGCCCAAGGGCCGCGCGGGCGGTGAGATCCTGCGTATACTTGGACAGGACTTTTTCCTGGCTTTCTTCCTTGCCGTCCGCCTCTTCGGAGCCGGAAATACCCCGCTCTTCCTCGTCATCCGGGCGGTGCTGTCCGATGACCTCAAGCAGCGCTATACGGGTAACACCTTGCGAAAGCAGGAAATATGCGGCGTAGGAATCTTCTTCTTCCAGCATGGATGCGAGCACGTCGCCGATTTCCACGGTCTTCTTGCCCGCTGCATGAATTTTTCGTACGGCCCGTTGCATGACGCGTTGTACCGCGAGGGTCTGCACCACCTCCGTGGACGATCCTTCGGGCATGGCGTTGAGAAAGGAGCGGAAGAACTCCTCCAGACGATGTTGCAGGGCGGGAACATCCACGCCGCAGGTTTCGAGAATTTCCACGCCGTAGCGCTGTTCCGAAATGGCGAGCAACAGGTGTTCGAGCGTCAGCAGTTCATGCCGTCGAATCTGCACGTCGCTGACTGCCGCCGACAAGGCGGCTTCAAGATGTTTTCCGAGCATACGCTCCACCCCTATATTCAGAAACCGGGCCGAAATGTTTCGTACCGGGTACTTTCTTTAGTATTGCATATAGCATGATATTCATACCAAAAGAAGTATGAACGCAAAAAAAATAGGCAAGATGCCCCGTACGGGTCACAGCACTTCCAGGGTACAACGCAGGGGAAAGCCGGCTTCACGCGCCCTGCCGTGAACAATCGCCACCTTGGTTTCCGCGATTTCCACCGGATACACCCCGCAAATGCCCCGTCCCTTCTCATGGACGCTCATCATAATTTTCTGGGCTTCGGGAATGCCCTTGCGAAACACTTCCACCAGAATCTGGACCACGAATTCCATGGTCGTATAGTCGTCGTTATGCATGATGACCATGCTCTGACGCGGCTCCTTGACCTCCTGATCGGCAAGCGTTGCGCCGCCCGGCGTTGAAAACGGTTCTGCCATTATGTCACCTGTCGCGCCCATGGAGCGCTCTTTCGTGTTTTGTATCGTCCGGCACTGCTTCGGCCTGTTACCGTGAAATATCGTGCGGATCATGCCGTCGTGCGTTTTTCGGAAATCGCCCTCAGGGGCAAAAGGGAGTGCGTGCTGTTTCGCAGCGTCGTGCCGCTTTGTATCGTTATTTTTCGCCCGTCCGGGAATCCGGCGGCGGACCGGAGGGTGGCGTTTTTCTCATCACCGGTGCGTCTTTGCCGAACACGGCTTTTTGCAAATCCGCGAGAGTGCGCACTCCCTTGCCGTCCTCCGCCGGGAAAAAGAGAGGGCCGTACCCAAGGCGTTTCGCCTGATCATGGCGCAAGCCCTGACCGCTTACCGGACGGATCTGCCCGTTCAGGTCGACTTCCCCCCAGAAAAGCGCCCGTTCCGGCAGGGGGATATCATACAGAGATGAGAGCACCGCCGCCACAAGGCCGAGGTCCATGCCCGGATCCTGCATTCTCAGGCCGCCGCCGACCTTGGCGTAAATATCCATCTGGCCGAAATTGAGCCGCAAGCGTTTTTCCAGAACGGCAAGCAGCAGATGCAGGCGGTTTACATCAAAGCCGAGTCCGGTGCGGCGGGGAATGGAAAGAAAGGTTTTCGCGGCCAGAGCCTGGACTTCCACCGCAAACGGGCGCTGGCTTTCCATGCCCATGACCACCGCTGTGCCGGAAAGGGAAGGATCCCGCGCGCCGAGAAAATAGGTGGAAGGATCATCCACAAGGGCCATGCCCTGTCCCTGCATCTGAAAAACCAGCAATTCCTGATTGGGACCGAAGCGGTTTTTCAGCACACGCAGGAGGCGGAAAACCTGATGGCGGTCCCCTTCCAGAGAAATGACGGTATCCACCATATGTTCCAGCAGTTTCGGCCCGGCGATGCTCCCGTCCTTGGTCACGTGCCCGACGAACAGCACGGCGGTATTGCTTTTGCGGCACAGTTCCGTCAGTTCTGTGGCCACGGCGCGTACCTGGCTCACGTTACCCGGCAGCCCTTCCGCTCTGGCGCTGGTCAGGGTCTGCACCGAGTCCACGATGAGCAGATCGGGGGCGTCACTGCTTTCAAGAACGGGATACACATCATCGGCGCGGGAGGTACAGAGCGCCTGGAGCGTGTCATGCAACGCGCCCAGCCGCTCTGCTCTGGCCTTTATCTGACTGATGGATTCTTCGCCGGAAAGATACAGGGCGGTTTTGCCGGTGGCCGCGACATATCCGGCCAATTGCAGGAGAAGCGTTGATTTGCCAATGCCGGGCTCGCCCCCCACAAGCGCCGACGCGCCGGGCACAAAGCCTTTACCGAGAATGCGGTCCAGAGCGTCAAGCCCTGTGCTGAATGTGGCGCCTTCGCTATCCGGCGCATCCTTGAGGGCGACGGGAGCTTCCATGACAGCCGTCCGGGCAGCCGTATTCCTTCCGGCAGGGGCCACGGCGACGGCTTCCAGAGTGTTCCATGCATTGCAGGAACCGCATTGCCCTTTCCATTGCATGGACCGTGCGCCGCAGGAGGAACACACGTACACTTCGCGTTGTTTGGCCATCAAAATTCCAGTACAGGCACGCAGCGTCCTAGTGGGACGATCCGCCACCGCCTCCGAGGGGCTGGGCATCCTTCACGTCAACGATACGTACGATAAATTCGTACGTGGCCGGAGGCGGATCGAAAAATACAGTGGTAAAGGGAACGCTACTTCCTGGCAATATGTTGGTATTATTCATTAAAATGTCATTTTCATTGCTCAGGGCGGATGTTATTTCTTCCTTGCCTAGCACTTGCAGCATGAACTGCGAAAGCGTTACGCCGCAATACTGCTGCTGTACAGCCAGGGTATTGCCGAACTTGTCAAAAAGGCTGGCTTCTATAATCACCAGTTCCTTGACGCCCTGGGAAAGGTTTGTGACCTTGCCTTCCACAACCACCATGCGCCGTATTTTTTCGTTATTGTTCACAACATACTGGCGCATGTCGGAAAGTTCCATGTTGGCAATAACGGAAGCCAGTTCGGCCTGGGGTGTTTCGGGGGGCGCTTTAAAGAATATGGTGTACGCCAGCACACCGGCGGCTCCCAGAGCCAGAACCAGCAGGGCAACAAGGATGATAAACGTGAGGCGGCGTTTTTTGGGCGCTTTCAGTTCGCCCAGCGGTGCGTCGCCGCTTTGGTCCGGAACTTCGGCCCCGCCCTGCCCGTCATCCGTCTGTGCCGGGGCGGGCTCTTCCCTGGCCGTTTCAACGGCGTCGGCAATGATATCTTCGAAGGATTTTTCGGCGTTATCCGGGGCCTCTTGCTCCTCCGCTGTGGGGGACGCGCTTTCCGCGTCCAGTTCGCCGAAGAGGTCCTCCTCAAGCGTGGCCCGGGAAACAGGGGCTTTTTCTTCTTCAACAGCGGGAACCGGCGGTGTCGAAGCTGTGCTCGTATCTTCGGGGAACAGCCCGTCATCAGGCTCAAGAACCGGACCGGAAGGCAGTTCCGGCAGGGGAAAAACAAAGGAGCAGCTGGAACAACGCGCTTTACGACCCGCTTTGTATGCCGCATCCGGGATATTGAACGTCGTTTGACAATTGGGGCATGTAACCAGCATGACTGTCCTTTGCCTTGAAAAACGGGACGGGCAGCGCGCGTCGGCACGTGGTAGGTACCCGGCGCGCGCCGCCTTCCTGTTTATTTGTTTTCTTCAAATACCACTTCGTATATGGCGGGCAGCTCGCGGTATCGCTCCGCGTAATCCAGACCATACCCGACGATGAATCCTTCATTCACGACAAACCCCGTGAAGTCGGCCTGCACGTCTACCTCGCGCCTTTCCTGTTTATCGACCAAAACCGCCAGACGCAAGGATTTTGCGCCCCGCGCCTGGAACTGCTTGAGCAGAAAATCCATGGTATGCCCGGAATCGATAACATCTTCAACAATAAGGACATGCTTGTCCTTGATCGAAATGTCGATATCCTTGCTGAAGGTAATCGCCCCTCCGGAAGACTGCATGCCATAGCTGGCCAGCCGCACGAAATCGATTTCAGGGTGCACGTCGATCAGCTTGACGAGATCCGAGAAAAACATGAATGCGCCCTTGAGCACGCATACCATGACCAGAGGCTCGTCCTTGTAACGGGCGTTGATTTCCTGCGCCACTTTTTCGACACGCGCCGCGATGACTTCCGACGGATACACGACGCGCAGTGAGTGAGGTGTCAACATGTCATACATCCCTTGCCATGGCTATTTCGTCACAATTGGGGAACTTGGGGCAATCGATGCAATCCGTCCAGATCTTTTGCGGCAACGATTCCTTTTCTACCTCAGCAAAACCCATGCCGGAAAAGAATTCCCGCTGGTAGGTCAGACAGAAAACCCGCGTCACCCCGAGTTCTCTGGCATCATCCAGGCAGGCGTCCACCATCATGGAACCGATACCACGGCGGCGATAATCGGGAGAAACAAGAAGCGAACGCACTTCGGCCACGTTTTCCCAGGAAATCGTCAGGGCGCAGCACCCCACAACCGGGGTTCCCGGTCCGGTATCCACAACCCAGAAACTCCGCAGGCGCATAAAAATCTGGTTCAGGGAACAGGGCAGCAAAAGCCCCCTGCCCACTCCTTCCATAATGAGGGCGTGAATACCCCGGGCATCTTTCATGTGCGCTCTGCGCAAATGCAGCTCTTCCATTACTGCTCCATCAATTCCTGCAAAAATGCACGCAGGACTTTTTCTTCTACAAGTCCGGCCTCGTTAACCTGCAAAGCGCCCTGTTTATCGAAAATCACGAGGTGCGGGATGCCGCTGACACCGGCCCAGCGCACCACGGATGCGTCCGCTACCCGCACGGGGTAGTTGAATCCGATTTTTCGGGCGTATTTGCGCAGATCATTCAGATCCTCGTCAACAGAAAGTCCTATGAGGAGGAGCTTATCCTCCGGCACGTCCTTGCGTATTGCGATCAAACCGGGAATTTCTTCCTTGCACGGCGGGCACCAGGTGGCGAAATAGTTCAGCAGAACCACTTTGCCCTTGGCCCCTTCCACAATCGACAGAAGTTCCGGCAGGGAAATTTCCGGCATGCCATTGTCGTCGTGATTTTCGGCTGCCGCGCCGGCGCAGGGCACAAGGAGGAGTGACAAGGCCAACGTCAGCAGCAGTATTCGTTTCCGTAATATCATCATGAGCATATCCTTCAGTGTGCACCCTCGAAGTTAACGTAAGGCTTTAACAAAGAGGAGGGGTGGAAAACGGTAAAGCATAGCGGGCGTCCCGTCCAGCGCAAAGCCTGGTTCCGCCTGACGGAGCCGCGATACTACTGATGCGTCCGTTTTGCCACCAGTTCATGTGCCGTACGTACGGCCCCGACTGCGTCGGGGGAATATGCCGCACCGATTTTTTCGGCAAAGGTTTGCGTTACAACCGCCCCGCCGACCATGACCGGAATGGCAAGCTTTTCTTCCTGCAACAGCGACACGGTATCCTGCATGCGGATCATCGTGGTTGTCATCAGCGCGGAAAGCCCGATCACGGCCGCGTTTTTCTCTCTGGCCGCATCAACGATGCTGCGCGCCGTGACGTCCTTGCCCAGATCCACGACTTCAAATCCGTGGTTTTCCAGCATGAGGTTCACGATATTCTTGCCGATATCATGGATATCGCCTTCCACCGTGGCGGTCACGATAACAGGCCGTTCAGCTTTTCCGGCGTCGCGTTCAAGATGGGGCCGCAGCAGGGCAAAAGCGGCCTGCATGGCTTCCGCCGACCGGATGAGCTGGGGCAGAAAGTATTCCTTGCTTTCATATTTGCCGCCCACAACGGTAATGGCGGGAATAAGCCGCTCATTAACCAGCGCGAAAGGCGCTTCGCCCTTTTCAAGGGCGGCGGCGACAAGTTCTTCAATATTTTCCTTGCGGCCGAGGATAACGGCGTCTTCAAGGCTCATGGCTGCTTTGCCCTGTCCGGCCGCGTCCACCTGCCCTGATGCCGGGCTTGCCGCCGTGCCGCTTCCGCCCGTCCCGCCTGCTCCTGAGGTCCAGCCGGAATATTTTCCGATAAAGCGCTCTGCTCCCTCATCCTTGCCGTTCAGAAGATCCGAAGCGGCCAGGGCTTCCATGACCCGCGCGTTGCCGGGGTTGGCGATACAGGCCGAAAGCCCCGCGCCGATGGACATGGACAGGAAGGTGCTGTTGATCAGCTCTCTGGCGGGAAGCCCGAACGATATGTTGGAAAGTCCCATACTGGTCGGCAGTTTGAGAACTTCCGCGCAATGCCGGATCACGGCAAGACATTCTCTGGCGGCCATGGGATTGGCCGAAACGGTCAGGGCGAGCACATCAACCATGGCCAGATGACGGGGAATACGCAGTGCTTCCATTTCCCGCAGGAGTTTTTCAATGATCGCAATGCGCTCGGCTGCGGTTTCCGGCAGTTTTTTGCCCTGCAGGGGCAGCAGGATAAACGGCGCGCCAAAATCCCGGCACAGGGGGCCCAGCGTTTCCATGCTTCCGGCTTCCCCGCTGATGGAGTTCACCAGAGGCGAACCGGGGTATCGGGAAAGAGCCGCCGCGATGGCCGCCGGATTGGAGGAATCCAGACAGAGGGGGACTGTATGCCGCCCTGCCAGCCGGGTCGCGAGATCGGGCAGCAGCACGGTTTCATCCACCATGGGAGCGCCGACGTTCACATCGAGTACCGTCGCGCCCATGGCGATCTGTTCATCGGAAAAACGCAGGGCCGTCGTGAATTCCCCGGCTGAAAGCTCGGCTGTGAGCTGCTTTTTCCCGGTGGGGTTGATGCGTTCGCCAATCATGCGCACCGGCTCGGAAAGCCCGATCCGCACAAGGGAAGAACGGCTGGTCAGGATAACATGCCCGGCCTCGCGCGCTCTGGGAGTAAAGCGTTTTTCACCGTCCACACGCGCTTTCAGCGCCCGGATGTGATCCGGGGTGGTGCCGCAGCAGCCGCCCAGACATTGTACACCGGCAGCGGAAAAGGTCGCGGTAATCTCGGCAAAGGGTTCGGGGCTGAGGCGGAAAACGGTTTCCCCGTCCACAAGTTCGGGAAGCCCCGCATTGGGCTGCGCAAGCAGAGGCAAAGGCGAACACGCTAGCAGGCGCTCCACCGCTTCCGCTATTTCGCGCGGCCCGGCGCTGCAGTTCGTGCCGATGAAATCGACATCCATATTGCTTATGGCGGCGGCGAACACTTCCGGCGATGATCCGGTGAGGCTGGAACAGTCCTCAAAGGTCATGCTCGCGCCGAGGGGGATATCGCTTTCCTGCCGCACGGCGAAAAGAATGGCGCGTGTTTCCGCCAGATCAAACTGCGTTTCCGCCAGAAGCAGATCCACCCCGCCGGCCAGAAGGCCGCGAATTTGTTCCCGGTAGGCGGCGACCATGTCTTCGAAGGATACGTCGCCCAGGGGCGGCATGAAAAGCCCTGAAGGGCCGAGGCTCCCCGCGACGAACACCCGGCGGCCTGTTTCCGCGCCCGCCTCATCAGCCGCTTCGCGCGCTATTTCGGCCATGCGCCGGTTGAACGAAAAAACTTCAAGCCCCTTGGGGAGCTTGAACGACGTGCCGCCAAAAGTATTGGTCGTTACAACGTCGGCCCCGGCAAGGGCGTATTCCTTATGGATGGCCCGGAGGATTTCCGGCCTTTCAAGGCTGAACCCTTCGGGGCTTGCGCCCGGGGGCAGCCCTCTGGCTTGCAGCATGGTGCCGAGCCCTCCGTCAAAAAAGACGGGACGGCCCGAACGCAGTATCTCGCGAAAAGACGACACGGGTAAACTCCTTGCGGGGAATAGTGAAAGCGACATGGGGTATCCGCTCTTCCTACTGAAAATCGTTGAAAAGGACAAATAAAAACTGTAGTTTTGAGTTTATGACTCCGGTGTGGTACAGACAATCCTCGCGGCAGGCGACTCGTATGGTTTGACCGAAGGTATGGTTTCGTATGGTAAAGATACCCGTTTCCCGAAAAAAATCACACACAGAAGCTTCCGGCAGCCCTACGGCGGGCAAGGCCGGGAAAAAGCGTCAGGCCGCTTCCGTGGTTGAACCTGAAGTGCTGACCGACGATGAAGACGATGACGCCGAAGAGCATGAAGACGATGAGGCTCTTGAGCCGGAAGTTCTGGTGGACGACGACTTCGGCGGCGGCTTTGACGACGATGGCGACGAAGCCGACCGGAACCGGGATGGTGAAGCCCCGTCCTTTTTGCCTGTTCCCACCCTCCGGAGTTCGGGGGGGATGGACAGCTTGCAGCAGTACCTTCGGGAAATCAGCAAGTTTCCCCTGCTCACGCCGGATGAAGAATACGCCCTTGCCCGGCAGGTGTTGGATAATAACGACCCGCAGGCGGCTTTTCGCATTGTTTCCGCCCATTTGCGGCTGGTCGTCAAAATCGCCATGGATTTCCAGCGCCGCTGGATGCAGAACGTTCTTGACCTGATTCAGGAAGGGAACGTGGGCCTCATGCGGGCCGTGCACAAGTTCGACCCGGAAAAGGGCATCAAGTTCTCCTATTACGCCGCGTTCTGGATCAAGGCCTACATACTCAAGTTCATCATGGACAACTGGCGTATGGTGAAGATAGGCACCACCCAGGCCCAGCGCAAGCTGTTCTACAACCTGAACAAGGAACGCCAGAAACTTATCGCCCAGGGGTTTGACCCGGACGCGTCCAAGCTTTCCAAAAGCCTGAATGTCAGCGAACATCAGGTTATCGAGATGGAACAGCGCATGGACGGATCGGATGTTTCGCTGGATGCACCGCTCGGCGGTAATGAAAACCCCGGCGCCAGCCGTATGGAAATGCTGCCCGCGCTCGGGCCGGGCATTGAAAACGTGCTGGCTGACAACGAAATCGCCAAACTGGTGCGCGACCGGCTGAAAGGCATCATTCCTTTGCTTTCCGATAAAGAGGCGTATATCCTTGAACACCGGCTGCTCACGGATGACCCTGTTACGTTACGGGAAATCGGGGAGAAATACTCCATCACCCGCGAACGCGTCCGTCAGATCGAAGCGCGGCTTCTGCAAAAAGTAAAGGACCATTTTTTCAGGGAAATCAAGGATTTCTCCGCGGACTGGATCACTCCGGAATAGACCTGCCGGTATCCTGTCAACGCCGCAAGGATTTTCAATGACGTTTTCATTGCCCACGTTTTCCGTTCCGGGCTTTTGCAGCCCCACCCGTTTCGCACGGCCTCTTCTTGTCGCGGCGCTCTGCGCCGGGCTTTATGGCTGCTCCATGCACGGCAGACAGGCCGAATGGGATCTGACGCCCGGTGCGCGGCAAGTCTACAGCTATCTTGTGCTGCAGGATGCCATAACCCGGAATGATCCTGTTATGGTTCTTCAGACCATTGACGAATTACAGTCCATCGACCCGGATGTGCAGATTTTCCGGGACGGGGCCGATTACTTTTTGCTGCGCAGGGAGCTGGATACAAGCAAAAGCGTCGCCACACAGGGGCTTGCTCTCTATCCCAATGACGTGACGCTGTATCAGATTTTGACGGAAGGGTTTATCCAGGGCGGCAAATTTGCGGAAGCCGAACAGGCACTTGAGGAGTTTAGCGCCGCTGTTCCCGGCAACTATGACGCTATTCAGGAACTGGCGCGTGTTCAAATCTTGAGGCAACACTTTAAGAATGCCGAAAAAACACTGGCGCGCATCCCTGAACGGCACAAAACACCCACCGCGCACTACCTGAAAGCCATGGCCCTGCTCGGTCAGGATAAAATAGTTCAGGGAGAACGTGAACTTGCCCGTGTGGTCGCGGAAGATCCGCAATTCTCCGACGCCTGGATCAATATGGCCATGGCGGCACAGACCCAGGGCGAATACACCAAGGCGGCCGAAATATACCGCAAGGCGCTTCATTATGACGCGGGCAATCTTTCGCTCTGGCTCCGCCTTGTCGATGTCTATATAAAAGCGGGAAAAAGCGCCCGGGCGGTCAAGGCCCTGTCCGAAGCTCCGTCCGTTCCGGCCTTGCATCTTGAAGCCGCCGCCCTTTTTATCGACGCCGGAGACTACAAAAGCGCGGACGCAATACTTGCCCCCTTCCGCGATGTGCCCGGTGTGCCGGATGAAGTGTATTTCTACCTCGCCGCTGTGGAACTCGACCACAAAAAGAACCCGGAAGAAGCGTTACGTCTGCTTTCCCGGGTTTCACTCCGTTCCCGGCTTGCGGAACGGGCGCTGCTCTGGCGGCTTGAAATTCTGACGGACGAGAAACGCAGTGAAGAAGCGCTGCTGCTTGCCAGAGAAAATATCGCCGCCCACCCCGACCAGCCCACTCCGTATATGACGGCGGCCACCACGGCTTCCCGGCTCGGCATGCGCGATGTGGCCCTTTCCTTTCTCCGTCAGGGGCTGGAAGCGTTTCCCGGACACGGAGCTATCAGCTACCATCTGGCGAGCCTGCTTGATCTGAACGGTGAAAAGGATGAAGCCCTGCGTCTTATGGAAGCGCTCGTCGAGCGTGAACCCGGCAACGCGCTCGCCCTCAACTATGTCGGGTACTCGCTGGCCGATGAAAACCGCGATCTTGACCGCGCCCACACCCTGCTTGTGCGCGCCGTGGCGGAAGCGCCGGACGACCCGCACATTGCGGATTCCCTGGCCTGGGTTCTGTATCGTATGGAACGGTACGCCGAAGCGTGGGATGCCATACAGCGCAGCATCACCCTTGGCGGCGATCATGCCGTCATCTGGGAGCATTACGGCGACATAGCCGCCAAGCTCGGCAATAGTGCCGAAGCCCGCAGGGGCTATACAAAAGCCATGAAAAGTTCCCCGGACAATCCCGGAGATATTCAGGCCAAACTGAACGCCCTTTGAGGATATAATGCGTAGATTTTTCCATTTTTCCCTTGTGTTCTCTCTTCTCCTGAGCGTCGCGGCCCTGGCTGGATGCGGCGTTACCGGCAAGGGAACCGTGAAAACGCTTGACCCGGCGCTTGTTGCAAGCGCCCGTGATTCCTGGGATGATTTTCTGAAAGTTTCCCGCAACGCCGATGCCCTGTCCGGCCCTTTCCGGCTGAGCGCCAACCTGCATTATGCGGGCGATGAAGGCACCCAGCGGGTGAGCGCCTATTTCTGGGGGAACGGCGCACAGGAAAATCCCCATCCCCTGCGCCTTGATATTCAGGGCGGCATGGGCACGGTCATGGCGGCGGTGCGGGAGGATGCGTCCTCTTTCATGGCCTATATTCCCAGCGACAACGCCGTGTACCTGTCCCCTTCCGGGACGGGCAGCCTTGAGGCTTTCGGCGTGCCGGTGCCCTTTTCGCTCGCTGACCTGGCCCTCTTGTTCAACGGGCGTTACGAACACTTTTTCCTCGGGGCAGAATCCGGTACGGAATCCGGCGAGCACAGCGCTCCTGCCGCGTTTCAGAACGAGGACGGAGTTGTCTGCTTTGCGCTGGCCGAAGAAAACGGCGCACGTTTTGCCGGTACGCTTGTTCTGGGAGCCGGTGGCTTGCCGCTTTCCTGGACCGAACAGGGGGAAAACGGCTGGACACTGCTGATAGACTACCCTGCCGACTCAACGCGCACAACGCCGCGCCGGGTGCGCTTCAAGCATGCGGGCGGCAAACAGGCGACGGTTGTGGTCAGGGATCTGGCCCGGACTGAACCCTTTCGCGGGCAGCAGCTGGAACTCACTTTTCCCCAGGGAACTGAAATACGGATCTTGCAGCCCCGCTGAAGCGGCGTTATTGTTACTGGACATTTTGCACACAGACCATACGGGAGCATGACAATGAACGATTTTTCCGCCGCCAAGGCCATTTATATCGGTTCCGACCACGCCGGGTTCGCTCTCAAGGAAGTGCTTGTCGCCGCCTTGCGTGAAGAAGGCAAAAACGTGGTGGACATGGGCCCCATGAACGCCGAACGCACCGATTACCCCGATTACGCCCGCACCGTGTGCGCCAAAGTGCTGGAAAGCGGCGATCCGGGCATTCTGATCTGCGGCACCGGTATCGGCATGTCCATAGCCGCCAACCGCCGCCATGGAATCCGCGCCGCAGTCTGTACCCACGAGTTCCACGCTCGCGCAGCCCGGGAACACAATAACGCCAACATTCTCTGCATAGGAGAACGCGTTACCGCCCCCGGTCTGGCTGTGGAACTCGCCCGAATCTTCCTTTCCGCGTCCTTTACCGGCGGCCGCCATGAGGCGCGCGTAGCCAAGATCGAAATTATATAAACACGCGGCGGTCAATCAGCAGACGCCGCTCCGGGAACAGTCTCCGGCGGCTTTTTCGTCGGTGACGGAAAAGCCGCCGGCTCATACGGTTTTTTCACAGCCGGCCCATGGCCGCAGGATTACCCTTTTTCCACAGTGTGACCTACCAATAAGGATATTTCATGTACTTTCATAATACCCTGTCCAAACATAAAGAAGAGTTCGTTCCTTCCCGCCCCGGTGCCGTCAGCCTCTACGCCTGCGGTATAACCGCTTACGATTATTGCCATATCGGGCATGCACGTTCGGCTGTGGCCTTTGACGTGCTGGTGCGTTTCCTGCGTTCCAAAGGGCTGGATGTAACGTTTATCCGCAATTTTACCGACGTTGACGACAAGATTATCAACCGGGCCAATCAGGAAGGCATCAGCAGTGAAGCGGTGGCGGAAAAGTATATCGCCGCCTTCCATGAGGATATGGACCGCCTCGGCGTGCAGCGCGCCACGGTGGAACCGCGTGCGACCGAACATATTGGCGATATGATCGCCCTGATCGAAAAGCTGATCGCCAAGGGGCACGCCTATGCCACGCCTGAGGGCGACGTGTATTTCCGCGTCCGCTCTTTCCCTGAATACGGTAAACTTTCCGGGCGCAGTGTTGATGATCTGCGTTCCGGCGCGCGGGTCGCTCCCGGCGAAAGCAAGGAAGATCCCCTGGATTTCGCTCTCTGGAAAAGCGCCAAACCCGGCGAACCCTTTTGGGAAAGCCCCTGGGGTAACGGCCGTCCCGGCTGGCATATCGAATGCTCGGCCATGAGCGAACGCTACGCTCCGCTTCCTCTGGATATGCACGGCGGCGGGCTGGATCTTATTTTCCCGCACCACGAAAACGAGATTGCCCAGTCCGAAGCGGCTATTGATGGCCCCTTCTGCCGTTTCTGGATTCATAACGGTTTTGTGCAGGTCAATTCGGAAAAAATGTCCAAGTCATTGGGCAACTTCCGGACCATCCGGGATATTCTTGAATCCTATCTGCCTGAAGTCTTGCGCTTTTTCCTTATCGGCCGCCATTACAGAAGCCCCATCGACTTTACCTTTGAGGCCATGGAAGAAGCGGAGAAAAACGCGCGCCGTGTGTACGAGACCATGCAGCTTTGCATGGACGCGCTGCAGCGGAGCAAATGGAGCGGCGGAAAAATTTCGCCCAAGTTCGCCTCGGAACTGGAAAGCCTGGAAACGGCGTGGGACGACGCCATGAATGATGACCTCAACACGGCGGCGGCCATCGGCCATATGAACAACGCCGTCCGGCTCATGAACCGGCTCATGGAAGACAAAACAGCGGCCAAAAGCGAAGAAGCCCGGCCGCTCTTTGAACGCTTCCTTGCGGACATGTCCCGCTGGGGCGATATTCTGGGCGTCTTCAAGCTGGATCCCCAGGCGTTTCTGGCGGAGCTTCGGACCTGCCGCGCAAAACGCGCCAATCTTGATGTGGCGCGGATTGAGACGCTCATGGCTGACCGGCTGGAAGCCCGGAAAAACAAGGATTTCGTCAAGTCGGACGAGCTGCGTGACGCCTTAAGCGCCATGGGCGTTTCCGTGCGTGATACAGCCCAGGGAGCGACATGGGATATTGCCTGACGCGCAAACCCGTCAGGAGCCTTTTCAGGCGGACGGCGTGCGTGGTGCTGGCACTCTTCACTCTCACGCTCGCCGTTCCGCCGCACGGCGCTCTGGCTTTCGGGGAATTCTCCATCAAGGACGAAGTCGAGATGGGCCGGAAAATCCGGATGTCCATGCGCCTGTCGCTCCCTCTGGTGGATGACCCCGAAGTGCAGCGCTATGTCGATGATCTGCTTCGCCGCCTGTCAAAGGGCGTGCCCCCCCAGCCTTTTCCCCTGTCCGTCAACGTGGTGCGGCATAACGCTATCAACGCCTTTGCCGTGCCGGGCGGCAACCTCTTTCTCTTTACCGGCCTCATTCTGTCCATGGATACGGAATCCGAACTGGCGGGCGTTCTGGCTCACGAAATGGCCCATGCCACCCAGCGCCATATGGCCAGCCGCATCAAGCAGGCCAACACCATCAGTCTGCTGAGTCTCGCGGGCGCCATTGCGGGCGCGTTTATCGGCGGGAACGCCGGATCAGGGGTTATGGCCGCGTCCATGGCCGCCGGACAGGCCAAAATGCTGGAAAACAGCCGCTCGGATGAAGCGGATGCCGATCAGGTCGGCATGAATTATCTGGTGGCGGGCGGTTTTTCTCCTCGCGGCATGGCGGGGTCCTTTGAAAAGATCAGACGCCAGCAGTGGCTGCTCGGGCTTGATATTCCCACCTACCTGTCGACGCACCCGGCCATTGACGAACGTATCGTTTCCCTCAGTTCGCGGGTTGACCGGATGAGTGCCGCGACAAAAAGCCGCACGGACGACAACCGGGCGTTTTTCCGCATTCAGGCCCTGATCCGTTCCCGCTATGCAGACCCGGATATGGCGCTTGCCACCTTCGCCCGGCAGAAAAACGGCGAAGAGAAATGCCTCGCGTTTATGGGCGAAGGCATCATCTACGCCCGCCAGAACAAGATTGCCCAGGCCCGGAACGCCTTTGATCAGGCCCTGGACTGCGGCAAGGCGGATCCGCTCATCCTGCGCGAAGCCGGTATATTCCATTATATGAAAGGTACGCACAGTCTGGGAGAAGATCTTTTGCGGCGTGCCGTATCCCTGAACCCGAAAGATGCCCTGACGCTCTTTTATTATGGAAGGGTTCTGGCGGATTCGGGAGACCTCAAGGGCGCGCAGCGCCATTTTCGGGAAGTCCTGATGTACGTGCCGGATGACCCGGAAGTGCATTACTATTACGCCCAGGCTCTGGGGCGCGACAAACAGCTTTTTCTGGCCTATCTGCACATGGCGTACAGTTCGTTTTACAGCGGCGACGGCCTGAAAGCGGAATCCAACATCAAAAAGGCCCGTGACGCGGCAAAGACGCCCGAACAGCAGGACGCGTTGCAGCGTTATGACGACAGGGTAAAGGAACGCCGGGAGCTTCTTGGTTCCTGAGAAATGGCTTTCCTCCTTTCTCTTCTATTTTTCCTGTATTTTTTTTGCGCCATGAGGCCCTCCGGGGCTTGCCTCCGCTTTCGTGCGCTGGTATGGAAGGTGTTCGTTTGACCGCGCCTGGCATTGCGCGGTTTGTTGTATTTATTCGTATACGCGCGGGCCGGAGAATTTCCTCCCGCCCCAAGGAGCAGCAGCATGTCAGAGGCGCAGAAAGGCCCGAACGAGATGACTCAGGACGAAACGGCTCAATCACCGGCAGCGCAGGTAGAGGCACCCTCCACTTCGGATACAGCCCCTGCGGCATGTGGCGGAACAACGAATTCCGAACCGGCGCAGCCCGCTTCTGAGGAACCTGCTCCCGAGAACGAAAGTTTCGCGGAACTTTTCGCCGCGCAGGAAGCCGAACAAACTCCGGGCGCGCATTTGTCCCCCGGCCAGCGTGTGACGGTTTCCGTTGTCGCCGTAACGGCTGATACGGTATTCGTCAGCACCGGCAGCAAGGTCGACGGCATTGTGGACCTCGCCGAGCTTGATCCGGCCAACCCTCCCGCGATCGGCGATCAGCTTGATCTGTACGTCGTCACCGTCTCGGCGCAGGAAGTCAAACTTTCCAAGATGATGAGCGGCCAGGGCGGCCTCGCCATGCTCGAAGAAGCGCGTGAAGCCCGCCTGCCCGTTGAAGGCAAGGTCAAGGCGGAGGTCAAGGGCGGGTTCGCCGTGGAAATCATGAAGCGCCGCGCGTTCTGCCCCATGGGACAGATGGATCTGCGCCCGGTTACGGATGCCGAATCCTTTATCGGTAAATCCTTTCCCTTTGTGATTACCAAGCTGGAAAAAGGCGGCCGGAATATTGTTGTTTCCCGCCGTATCCTGCTGGAAGGCGAACAGGCCGAAAATCGCGCCGCCTTCCTCGCCACCGTCAAGGAAGGCGATGTGGTGGAAGGTACCGTTGTCCGGGTCGCGCCCTTTGGTGCGTTTGTCGAACTCTCCCCCGGCGTTGAAGGCCTTGTTCACCTTTCCGAACTTTCCTGGTCCCGCGTGGGACAGGCGGAAGACGCCGTCACCACCGGTCAGGTCGTCAAGGCGAAAATCCTCGGCATCAGCGAAACGGACAAAGGACCGCGCATTTCCCTTTCCACCCGCCAGGCCACGGACGATCCCTGGGCGACGGTTTCCGCCACCTTGCATGAAGGCGAAATCGTCAGCGGCAAAGTGATCCGCCTTGCACCCTTTGGCGTGTTCGTGGAAGTTCTGCCCGGCGTTGAAGGCCTGATCCACATTTCCGAACTCTCCTATGAGAAGCGGGTGAACAAGCCCGAGGAAATCGTGAAGGAAGGCGAGATGGTCAGCATCAAGATCAAGGGCATTGATCTTGATAAAAAGCGCCTCTCCCTCAGTCTGCGTGACGTTGGCGGCAACCCCTGGGATACCGTGAACGAAGACTTCGCCATTGATCAGGAAGTCACCGGGACAGTGGAAAAAAGAGCCCAGTTCGGTCTTTTTGTGAATATTGCCCCCGGCATCACCGGTCTGGTTCCGGCATCCTCCATTTCGAACGCCCGTGACAAGGGCGGTCTGGACAAGGCGCAGGAAGGCGCCAGCGTGACCGTTGTTATCAGGGAAATCGACAGCGCCGCGCACCGTATCACGCTGGGAATTCCCGGCGCATCGGAAGACGACGCCCCCGTGTCTCGCGGCCCCCGGCCCGCGCGCGGCGGCCGTGGTGATCGCCCGGCTCGTTCCGAAGATCGCGATTGGCAAAAGCACGCGCCGAAAGCCGAACCCGGCAGTTTCGGCGGCACGCTCGGTCTGGCTCTTCAAGCCGCCCAGGCGAAAAAGAAATAACGCCAACACGACTGACAAAACACAAAAAAGGAGATGGTTTCGGCCATCTCCTTTTTCTTTACCTGATGCAAAAGCCCGGATCTTCCGCCTTGCAAGGGGGAGGGGCGTGCAGGGTCATCACAGCAGGGCGTGCCACCCCCCTCTCTCCTTGTTCGATACGGGGATTTGGTCGGGTACATTTTTAACTGGCTGAAAAAAAAGGAGAAGGCTTCTGCCTTCTCCTTTTTCTTTAGACTTTTTCCTGAACTTCATCCCCCGGTCAGAGGCGTTTTCGCTAGCAAGCCCCCGGACCCCGGGGATACTTCTGTTTCCAGACTTTTGGTAGAGAAAATCGTGACCGGATGATGTTTTTTACTTTTTCATATTATATTACAACTGGTTATTTACACGTTAAACAGGAAGTGCATCACGTCGCCATCCTTGACTACGTATTCCTTGCCTTCCACGCGCAAAAGGCCTGCCGAACGCGCGGCGGCTTCGGAGCGAAGCCGGATGTAGTCATCATAGGCAATCACTTCCGCCCGGATAAAGCCCCGCTCAAAATCGGAGTGGATAACCCCGGCAGCCTGGGGTGCCTTGAAGCCATCCGGTATGGTCCAGGCTTTTACTTCTTTTTCCCCGGCCGTGAAGTAGCTGATCAGCCCGAGCGTGCTGTAGCCGGTGCGAATCACAGAGGCCAGCCCGCTTTCTTCGATTCCGTAGGATGCAAGCATATCGGCCTGATCCGCTTCCGAAAGGCCTTGCATTTCTTCTTCGATTTTCGCGCAGATGACGAGAAATCCGGCCCCGCGTGAAGCGGCCAGGGCGGCCAGGGCTTTTGTGTGTTCGTTCTCGCCGCCGGAGGCAAGGGTTTCTTCATCTATATTGGCACAATAGATAATGCGTTTCGTGGTCAGCAGCCCCATTTCCTGCATGGTTTGACGGAAAAGGTCGTTATCGGGCTGGGGGATGCTTGCCGCGCTTTTCCCTTCGTTCATGGCTGCCGCAAAGGTTTCCAGATCCTGCCGCAACGCCTGCATTGCCTTGTCGCCCTTGGCGAGACGGGCTGTCCGTTCAAGGCGTTTCTCAACGCTTTGCAGGTCGGCCAGCAGCAGTTCCGTTTCAATAACTTCCACGTCCCGAATCGGGTTCACATCCCCTTCCACGTGGGTGATGTTTTCATCATCAAAGCAGCGCACGACCTCAAGAATGGCGGCTGTTTCCCTGATGTTTGCGAGAAACTGGTTGCCCAGCCCTTCGCCTTTGCTCGCGCCGCGCACCAGCCCGGCGATATCAATGAAATCCACCACGGCGTGTACCGTTTTCGCGGGATTTACCAACGCGGTCAGTTCTCCCAGGCGTGCGTCAGGAACGGCGACCGTCGCCTTGTTCGGTTCGATGGTACAGAAGGGATAGTTGGCCGCTTCCGCGTTCTGCGCCTTGGTCAGTGCATTGAAGAGCGTTGATTTGCCCACGTTGGGCAGGCCGGTGATGCCTATGCTGAGCGCCATGAGAGTCTCCTTGTGAAATGCTTGCCGGGGCGGTCTACCGTTTTTTGGCCGAAAAGCCAATCCCGCAGTGAAGGATCAGGAAGGGATTTTGCGGCCTCTCCCGGGCGGGCGCGGCGGGGACGGACGAGAAGGAGTGATTTGAAACGCAGATGGGCCTGCGCGCACAGGACTTTTGACTGGTAGCGCAGATTTTGTCTCATTTTTTTTCAGATCCCCGCAGTAAAGGGAGAGTTGCGTTTCGGAAGCGTTATATGAAAATTATCCGGTGATAATTAATGGAAGAGCGGCAAAAAAAGGGTTTTTCGCTTGACGATGGCTTGAAATCCGCTATCCTTGTTTTGGATGATCCTGCCTGAATCATTACTGTACACCGAAAAAGGACGTAAATAGTATGCCAAATACTTGCGTTCTTAGTGTTTTTCAGGTAGGCGTGATCAATGGGCCTCGTAATGTAACCAATATACCCAATCTCTGGAGGAGACCATGAAACGTTTTAAACTTGTTGCCTTGATTGCCGCGATGGTAATGGCAATGGCCACTGTGGCCGTCGCCGCCCCCGCTGGCACCATGGTGCCGAAAGTCGCCAGCTTCGACTTCCTGGTTGACTACTCGGGGTCCATGATGATGAAGAACAACTCCGGTAACTTGACTGCTGACAAGTTGACGAAGATGGAAATTGCCAAAGCCGCGCTGACCCGCGTCAATGACAAAATTCCCGCTCTCAACTACTCCGGCAGCATGCATACCTTCGCCCCCGTTGCGAAGGTGCTGGATCTTGCTCCTTACAACAAGGGCAACATGGACGCGGCTATCAAAAGCCTGAAGTCCAACCTCGGCATCTTCAATCGTCTGACCCCCATGGGCGACGACCTGTCCGTCCTGAACCCCACGTATAACGCCATGGCCCGCAAGGCTGCCGTTATCATGGTTACCGACGGCGCCGCCAACCGTGGTCTGAACCCCGTTGATCAAGTGAACGCTCTGTATGCCGCTAACCCCGACATCTGCGTGCACGTGATCTCCCTGGCCGACGAGCCCAAGGGCAAGGAAGTCATCCAGCAAATCGCCGCGCTGCGCAAGTGCTCCGTTGTTGCTGAAGCGTCTGACCTCGTCTCCCTTGACTCCGCTGTTGACAAGTTCGTTCGCGACGTCTTCTATGATGTCGTTGAAGGCGGCGTCATCGGCCTGCGCAGCGTCCAGTTCGCTTTTGACTCCGCTGCCATCGACGGCCCCTCTTCCGCCATTCTGGACGAAGCCGCCCAGATCCTCAAGGCGAACCCCGGCCGCGTTATGATCTCCGGCCACACTTGTAACATCGGTAACGCCGCGTACAACATGCAGCTTTCCATCCGCCGCGCCAACGCGGTGAAGGAATACCTCGTGAAGAAGGGCGTGCCCGCTTCCATGCTGAGCACCGAAGGCTTTGGCCTTACCCGTCCTCAGTTTGACAACCGCACGGAAGAAGGCCGCCGCCTGAACCGTCGCGCTGAAGCGACCTACCTGCCCTAACAGGTACGTATAGCGTCAATGCTGGCCCGGTCGGATTTTTCCGGCCGGGCTTTTCTTTTGTCGGGGCAAAATTGGAGAATCATCCCCAGCCTCTTGCGGCAGAGAACGTTCCTCTGTATAGTCGTTCGAGTTTGACGGTGTTCTTATTTTTTGTTCATTCGATCGTTATCTTCCTGATTACCGTGTACGGTCTGCGGCCTTCCCCGCTGATACCCGTTCTTGAGGATACTCATGCGTAAATTCGCATTTTTGGTTCTTTACGCCTTGTCATTATGCTCGGTTTTCGCGTTGCCGGGTTGTACGCGCGCAACGCTCGGGGCGGCTGTTCAACCTGCCCCCCAGGCAATGCCAGCACCGGAGGCCCAACCGGCCCCGGAAGCCCAACCTGCTCCCCAACCGGAAGCAAGCGCTCCAGCTTCTCAGCCTGCGCCTGCCCCCAAAGCGGCGGCAGCCACCCCGGCCCAGTCCGCCTCCAAGCCTGTGGCAAGCACCCCGGCGGCAACATCCTCGGATAAAGTGCAGCGAGAGCTGGATACCTATGCCCGCTGGTATCTTGATACGATGAACAAAGAAATCAGACCGGGGATGAACAGCAAAGAAGTTACCAAGCATCCGGACGGGTTTATCGCACGCTATATGCAGATAGACCCCGCTTCACTCAGAACGTCCTATTCCGCGTCCGAAAACAAGTCCGTGGCGTACATTGGCCGCGTCATGTTCCATCGGGTCGAGTACGTATGCATTGCCAAAACTAAAAACCAGGCATTGGCCGGCCCCTTTGTGGAGGCGAACCGTCAGCCGGTTACGGAACTGATCATGCATATAAAAGGGAAGTGGACATACAGATACTAGAGCATTGTACCGCTAAAAACGCGTGCTTGCTCTAAAAGGAGAGCAACATTATGGGAAAGGTTCTGTTTACGCTCATTCTGGAAGAGCGCCCCATACGCAAAAAAAGCGTGCCGCCTACCAAAGCGCATAAAAACAAGCGCGCTTATTCACGCAAAGCCAAACATGCCGCTCGCGGCAAGGACGATACAATCCCGGAGAACTCCGGGATTTT
Organism: Desulfovibrio sp. OttesenSCG-928-I05; assembly: GCA_030266385.1. Classification (GTDB taxonomy): domain Bacteria; phylum Desulfobacterota; class Desulfovibrionia; order Desulfovibrionales; family Desulfovibrionaceae; genus JAJDHY01. The sequence goes on along the minus strand of JAJDHY010000008.1, from coordinate 2,118 downwards.
TTTTGTCGTGAAACCGGAAGGCTCCCTGCTTTCGGACATCAGGGTTGTGCGGCCCGGAATAGTCAGCGCCAGGTGCCCCTGAACCTTTCATCAGCTTTCCATCTCTTTCCCCCTCTGCCCGCAAGATTTTCCCTGCATAAAATTGGCTAGGCAAACGAAAGGTTACAGGATATAAAGACAGATTCGTCACAACGCCGTTAAAGGTACACAGTACCAACGACTTATACAGGATTATCCTATGCGCGCAAAAAAACACCTTATTGAAAAATTGACCCCGCTAGTTGCTTCCATGGGCCTCGCCTGGCCGGCCAAAACTGTTATCGAAGCTCCCCGGGACAAAAAGTTCGGGGATCTGGCCGTCAACATCGCCCTTTTGCTGGGCAAGGACGCCGGTAAAGCCCCCAGGGAGCTCGCCGCGGAACTCGCCGCCGGATTGCGTGCGGCAAGCGATGCCATCATTGACGCCCAGGTTGCCGGGCCGGGCTTTTTGAACGTGACGTTCAGCCCCGCCTTCTGGTGTGAAACCGTGCGGGAAATTGAAAGTCAGGGCAGTGATTTCGGCCGTTCTTCTTTGGGAGACGGAAAAAAGGTCCAGGTGGAATACGTATCCGCGAACCCCACCGGCCCCCTGCACATCGGGCACGGACGCGGTGCCGCCGTGGGCGATTCGCTGGCCCGCCTTCTCGCTTTTGCGGGCTACGATGTGCACACGGAGTACTATATCAATGACGCGGGAAGACAGATGCGCCTGCTCGGACTTTCCGTCTGGCTGCGCGTTCTGGAACTGGCCGGGAAAAAACCGCAGTTCCCGGAAGACTGGTACAAGGGCGAATATATTATTGATATAGCGCGGGAAATGCTGGATGCGGATGCATCCCTCGCGTCACTGCCGGAAAACGAAGGCGTGGACCGCTGCTTTGAATACGCCATGAACGCCATTCTGAACGGCATCAAGAAAGACCTTGCGGATTTTCGCGTCACGCACGAATCGTGGTTTTCGGAAAGAACCCTTGTTACGCAGGGTGCCGTGCAAAAGACTTTCCAGCGCCTGGCGGATGCGGGCCACACCTATGAGCGCGAAGGTGCGCTCTGGTTCCGCACGACCGAACTCGGCGACGATAAAGACCGCGTTCTCCGCAAGTCTGACGGCTCCCTTACCTATTTCGCTTCGGATATCCTTCGCCCGCGCCGGTCGTTTCAAGCGGGGCCGGCATGACTTCCGCGATCTGCGGAATAGTATCCTCGGGCGACATGCCGCGCCCCAGAATAATGCCGAAAATAAACGACCAGGAAAACAGCATTGCCAGCAGCACGATGCTGAACACCATTTTAGGCAGCGTAAAGCTGACAGTAAAAACCCGGGGGCCCTTTTTAGCGCCGCCTCCGGCACCCCCAGCCCCCCCGGCACCACCGGCGGCTCCCTTACCTATTTCGCTTCGGATATCGCGTACCATGACAATAAATACGACCGGGGCTTTGACCTGCTCGTAGATATCTGGGGCGCGGACCACCACGGCTACATTCCCAGAATGCGCGCCGCCGTCGAGGCCCTGCACAAACCTGCGGACAGTTTTGACGTCATCCTGGTGCAGCTGGTTAACCTGTTGCGCGGCGGCACCAAGGTTTCCATGTCCACGCGCGCGGGCCAGTTCGACACGCTTGAAGAAGTGCTCCAGGATGTCGGCACGGATGCCGCCCGTTTCATGTTCCTTTCCCGCAAGAGCGACAGCCAGCTGGATTTCGACCTTGATCTGGTCAAACAGCGGACCATGGATAACCCCGTGTATTATGTCCAGTACGCCCACGCCAGAATTTGCGCGGTGCTGCGCAAGGCTGAAGAGCGCGGCATTACGCTGCCCGCCGCTGCCGAAGCTTCCCGGCTCGCCCTGTTGACCGAGCCGGAAGAAATGGATCTGCTGCGCCGTCTGGATCAGTTTCAGGATGTTGTGGACGGGGCCGCCGCCGGTCTTGCTCCGCACCATATCAGCTACTACCTGATGGAGCTTGCCGGGGATCTGCACCGTTATTATTCGATGCATCAGGCGCTTGGGGCGGGCGATGATGCGCTTGTCATGGCAAGGCTTCTGCTGCTGCGCGCCGTAAGCGTCGTGCTGGCCA
>JAJDHY010000079.1 GCA_030266385.1 Desulfovibrio sp. OttesenSCG-928-I05 | reverse complement strand
CCGGAACCCTGACTGCCCGCATCACCACCGGCCTGCTCACCCTGAGCGGATTCGGCCTTCTGGGCATAGAGCTTCTCGGCCAGGGCATGAGACGCCTTGGAAAGCTCGTCCATGGCCGCCTTGATGGTGTCGATATCGTCAGATTCCATGGCCTGCTTGAGCGCGTTGCTCTTGGCTTCCACGTCGGCGCGGATGGCGGGTTCAATGGTATCGCCAAGATCCGCAAGGGACTTTTCGGAAGAATACACAAGCGCATCGGCCTGGTTGCGGGCTTCAATAAGCTGCTGCTTCTTCTTGTCCTCATCCGCATGGGATTCGGCTTCCTTGACCATGCGCTCAATGGCGTCTTCAGTCAGACCGGAAGACGCGGTGATGCGAATGGTCTGTTCCTTGCCGGTACCCAGATCCTTGGCGGAAACGTTCACAATACCGTTGGCGTCAATGTCAAACGCCACCTCAATCTGGGGCAGACCGCGCGGCGCGGCGGGAATGCCGGAAAGCTCGAAACGGCCAAGGGTCATGTTGTCCGCGGCCATGGGGCGCTCGCCCTGCAGCACGTGGACGGACACGGAAGGCTGGTTGTCAGCCGCCGTGGAGAACACCTGACTTTTGCGCGTGGGAATGGTGGTGTTGCGCTCAATCAGCTTGGTCATCACGCCGCCCAGGGTTTCAATGCCCAGAGAAAGCGGGGTGACGTCAAGCAGCAGCACATCCTTCACATCCCCGGCGAGAATGCCGCCCTGAATGGCCGCACCCATGGCGACAACTTCATCGGGGTTCACGCTGCGGTTCGGTTCCTTGCCGAAGAACTCGGAAACCTTCTTCTGCACCAGCGGCATACGGGTCATACCGCCCACCAGCACAACTTCATCGATTTCAGTCGCCTTGATGCCCGCGTCGGCCAGCGCCTTCTTGCACGGCTCAAGGGTGCGGTCCACCAGATCCTGAACCAGCGCTTCCAGCTTGGAACGGGTCAGCTTGATCATCAGGTGCTTGGGACCGTTCTGATCCGCCGTGATAAAGGGCAGGTTGACGTCGGTTTCCATGGAAGTGGAAAGGTCTTTCTTGGCCTTTTCCGCCGCTTCCTTGAGGCGTTGCAGCGCCATGGAATCCTTGGAAAGATCAATGCCGTTTTCCTTGCGGAACTCTTCCACCAGCCAGTTGATCACGCGCTGGTCAAAGTCTTCACCACCGAGGAAGGTATCACCGTTGGTGGAACGCACTTCAACAACGTTGTCGCCGACTTCCAGGACGGAAACGTCAAACGTGCCGCCGCCAAGGTCGAAAACAGCGATTTTTTCACTGGCCTTGCGGTCAAAGCCGTACGCCAGCGACGCCGCCGTGGGTTCGTTGATGATACGCTTGACTTCAAGCCCGGCGATACGGCCGGCATCCTTGGTGGCCTGCCGCTGGGAGTCGTTGAAGTACGCGGGCACGGTGATGACCGCTTCGGAAACGCTTTCGCCGAGATAGGCTTCCGCGTCGGATTTCAGTTTCGCCAGAATCATGGCCGAAATTTCAGGGGCGCTGTACGCCTTGCCTTCAACTTCCACCGCCGCTTCGCCGCTTTGACCGGCGACGATTTTATAGGGGCTGTGCTCTTTCCAGCGCGCGACTTCTGTCGCTTCAAACTTGCGGCCCATGAGGCGCTTGATGGCGAATATGGTGCGTTCGGGGTTTGTCACGGCCTGGCGCTTGGCGATATCGCCCACCAGACGTTCCTTGCCGGTAAACGCAACGATGGAAGGGGTCGTGCGACCGCCTTCAGGGTTGGTAATGCACTTGGGTTCCTTGCCTTCCATAACGAAGACGCAGGAGTTGGTAGTACCCAGGTCGATGCCTATAATCTTGCCCATAAATTATTTCCTCCCGTGATAACCGTAATTAACCGCGCGAGAGCGGGATTTGTTTTTCTGTTTTTCCATTTTTTCCACAAAGGGGATCGTGCGACATCCCGGAAAACGGGTTTCGCGCAAGGCGGGCATAGCCGTCGGGACGCTCCGCCGGTAGCGGCATCCCGGGATTCCCCGTATCCCCCTGGAGAAATCCTTACAGGGGGTAACATAATTACCTTTTCTGCATCGTCCAGAGGGAATTGATTTTTTTATATACTCTCTTCCATCCGGCCCATGGCAATGATTCTTCGCAAAAGCTGAAAGCGCTCATAATGGCGGAAACAAAAGAGCGCAGCCCGGATCTGAAGCGACCCGAATCGGGAGTACTTACAGGAAAAAGATAGAGAGGGGAATAAAAAACAGCCCGCCAAATACCGGGAAAACGTCAGCGCCCCAAGAGCGCCTCCGCATACGCGATGGATGCGGCGGACAGATGCGCGCGACGCGTCATTATATCCTTGAGTACGCCGTCCACCGCGGGTTCCAGATCCGCAAGCGTCACATGAACCCGGTCGCCATCCAGAATATACCCGTCGCCGCTGCGGGCCAGAAGTTCGGCCAGATCCAGCAGGCTCGTGAAATACCCTTCGAGCGCGCCCAGCATCGTCCCGGCAGCCCGTGCGGGCGCGGCGACATTTTTTTCGAAGGCCTCGTCATAAACCGCCCCGACACGATCCGATACCCGCATCATGCGCCGCTTCCCAAGCGCACGTCCCAGTTCATCCGCGAGCGCGGTCTTCAGTTCCCCGGCACTGCGGGCGGCTTCCGCCACGATGCCTTTCTGCTGCAAGGCATCGGCCAGAGTTTCCAGCGCCGCCGCATCACGCAGCCGGGGCAGGTCTTTCGCGAGTAACGCATCCAGCGCAAGACGGCTGGAACGCATCGTATCGTACAGCCCGGCATGCGCTCCCAGCATTTCGCGTTCCGCGCCGGTCAGTTCAGCCAGAGGGGCGGATGGGGCCGCGCTGAGCACCTGCTTTTCAAGAAAGGTGATGAACGCGTAATCTTCCTTGATGGCCTTGTCCCCGCAAGCGCCGAGCAGCAGAACAAGCGCGGTCAGCAACAACAGGCGGACGGCGGGCCGAAAAAAAGCACAGGGAAAAACGTGGGGCTGGAACATGGGGATCCTCATAATTCTCGCGACAATGTTCCGTCTGCTCTAATGCTTTTCCCGCCGCAACGCAAACATGGCGGCGGCACGCTATCATGCCGCCGCCATGCCGTCACCATGTCATCTGCGAACAAATTTCCTGCCCATCATTCGCTTGCCCAGTCCGGGCCAATAGAGCTATAGATGTGTCTCCCGCCGGTCCGGGCCCTTTACGGGGCGCGTACAGGCGTGCGGGAAACGATAGCGGCGTCACAATCCCGCTTGCCGTGCACCGTCCGGCACCGCCCGGCATCGCCTGATCACGATACCGGGCCGAAAAGCAGGTGCCTGCGGAGACGTCCGCATCGTTAACCTTACAGTGAGCGTATCATGTCCAGAATGCCCTGGCCTTTGTATTTCATGCAGATAACCCGTCTGGTTTCCAGGCGTTCCACTTGCCTGCGCCGCAAGGTGGGGGCTATTGCCGTCCTGAACAAGCGTATTCTGGCCACCGGCTATAACGGTGCGCCCGCCGGGATGCGGGATTGCCTTGAAACCGGCTGCCTGCGTCAGGAACTCGGCATTCCTTCCGGCCAGCGCCACGAGATATGCCGGGGATTGCACGCGGAACAGAACGTTATCATTCAGGCTGCCGTACACGGCATTTCTCTGGATGGTGCCGAAATTTACTGCACGCACCAGCCCTGTCTGATCTGCACGAAAATGCTCATTAACTGCGGCATTACCGCCGTCCATTACGCGGAACCCTATCCGGACGAACTGGCCGAGAGCATGCTGAATGAGGCGAAAATACCGCACGGTCTGCTCCCTGTTCCCGACTTGGACGAACCTTATGAAATTCCCGGCCTTCCGGGCGGGATAGCTCAGCCATGAATCATTGTGAAGACGTTTTGCGGCCCGTGAATCATCCCTTTGAAACAGCCATGCGCGAAGCGCTGGATCAGGCCCGGCGCGGTCGCTTTATGACCGCCCCCAACCCCAATGTGGGCGCGGTGCTGGTTCGTGACGGCGAAATAGTGGCGAGGGGCTACCACAAAGGCGCGGGGCTTCCCCATGCCGAAATCGAAGCGCTGCGCGACGCGCAGGAAAAAGGCGTTGATCCCGCCGTCTGCACCATGGTCGTCACGCTGGAACCCTGCTGCCACCACGGGCAGACCCCGCCCTGCACCGACGCGCTTCTCGCAGCCGGAATCCGCCATGTCGTCATCGGCGCGCTGGATCCCAACCCCACAGCGGGCGGCGGCGCGGAACTGCTCCGGGCCAGGGGCGTACAGGTCGAAACCGGCATATTGCGCGCGGAATGCGAAGACCTGATCAGCGATTTTGTCACATGGCAGACAAGCCCGTACCCCTACGTTATTCTCAAACTCGCCTCCACGCTGGATGGACGCATCGCGACACGGACGGGACATTCGCAATGGATCACCGGCACTGCGGCCCGCCGTCGCGTGCATCAGGTGCGCCGTTTTATGGATGCGGTCATGGTCGGCGGCAATACCTTTCATTATGACAGCCCCAGCCTGGACTACCGGCCCGAAGCGGGTGATCCGCCCGCCGAGCGCCAGCCGCTGGCCGTGATTGTGACCTCCCGTTTGCCTGACGCATCCGTCGTATCGCCCATTCTGCGGGACAGGCCGGAACAGGCTCTTTTCTGGTCCACCGTGGCCTCAGCCGCCAGCCCCAAAGCGGAAGCCCTGCGTAAACGCGGCGCGCGCGTGCTGGGGCTTTCCTCCACGCCCGGCCCCGGCGCGGCGTCGCACGGGCCCAGAGCGGAACTCGATCTGGCGGAAGGGCTGACCGCTCTGCGCAAAGACCACGGCTGCCATTATCTGCTCTGCGAAGGCGGCGGACGGCTCGGCCTTTCCCTGCTGCGCGACCGGCTGGTGGGTGAACTGCATCTGCATATGTCGTCCCGCATTCTGGGCGATAATGAAGCCATTCCGCTCTTTGACGGCCTTTCCCCTCACCAGATGGATGAAGCGTTCCCGTTACGTTTTGTGGCATCGGAAATGCTTGAGGATGATCTCTTGCTCACCCTGCGCCCCCTTGCCGCGCCAGCCGCCGACGCCCCCGCAACGGAAAGCTGCGAAGGCCCGGCCCGGAACGATGGAGGCACGCGCTGATGTTCACCGGTCTTGTCCAGTGCCTTGGCGACGTTGTGGAAAAACGGGATATGGGCGGCGAAGTGCGTTTTTCCGTCCGGCCCCGCATTCCTTTTGCCTCTCCGGCAGCCGGGGAAAGCATCAGCGTGAACGGGGCCTGCATGACGGCGGAATCGTTCCGCGAATCAGTTTTTACGGCTTACGCTTCTGCGGAATCGCTCGCGGCCACGACTCTCGGCTCCCTGCTGCCCGGTTCCGCCGTGAATCTGGAGCGGGCCATGGCCATGGGGGATCGCTTCGGCGGGCACATGGTCAGCGGGCATGTGGATTGCGTGGCCCGCGTCGCAACCATGGAAAAAGATGGTTTATCCACCCGCTTCCGCATCACGTTCCCCAAAGAGTTCGCCCCCCAGGTCATGCCGAAAGGTTCGGTGGCCCTGGATGGCGTCAGCCTCACGGTGAACCGCTGCGGCGATGATTTTCTTGAGGTCAACATCATCCCGGAAACCATCAGAAGCACCCTGATCGCGTCATGGAAACCGGGAAGCAACATCAATATGGAAACGGATCTCGTTGCCAAACACATCCAGCGTTTCGTACAGTGCCGCCTCGCCGGGATTGAAACCTGGGATAACAAACCACAACAAGGCGCAGGCATCACTGAAGAATTCCTGCGCGAAAATGGATTTTGACATGACCACCACTTCTCCCATCTGCAGCACCGAAGAAGCCATTGAACTGATCCGGCAAGGCCAGATGATCATTCTTGTGGACGACGAAGACCGGGAAAACGAAGGCGACGTTACCATCGCCGCCCAGTTCATTACGCCCGAGGTCATCAATTTCATGGCCACGCATTGCCGGGGGCTTATCTGCCTGCCCATGGCCCCGGAATGGATAGACAAACTGCAACTGCCCCTCATGACCCGGCGGAACGAATCGCGTTTCGGCACGAACTTCACGGTGTCCATTGAAGCCAGACGCGGTGTGAGTACCGGTATTTCCACCGCCGACCGGGCCACAACCATTCTCGCCGCCGTGGCCGACGATGTGAAAGCCGAAGATATCGTGACCCCGGGGCATATATTCCCCCTGCGCGCTCAGAAAGGCGGGGTTCTCGTCCGGGCGGGACAAACCGAAGGCAGCGTCGATCTGGCTGAACTCGCGGGCGTCAAACCCGCCGCCGTCATCTGCGAAATTCTCAAGGATGACGGGACCATGGCCCGTATGCCCGATCTCATTCCCTTCGCCCAGAAGCACGGGCTCAAGATCGCCACCATCCGCGATCTTATCCGCTACCGCCTGAACAAGGGCAACATCGCGGTCAAGCCCGTGGCGGAAGCCCTTTTGCCCACCCGGTCCGGCGATTTCAAGGTCATCGCCTTTGAAAACGAGCTGCATGAAGAAACGCATCTCGCGCTGGTCAAAGGGGATATCGATCCTTCCAAGCCCACCCTGGTGCGCGTGCACAGCGAATGCCTTACCGGCGACGTATTGGGTTCGCTCCGCTGCGATTGCGGTCCCCAGCTCCATGCCGCCATGGCCATGGTGGAAGCCGAAGGGAGCGGGGTTATTCTCTACATGCGTCAGGAAGGGCGCGGTATAGGTCTTGCCAACAAGATCAAGGCCTACGCCCTGCAGGATAAGGGGATGGATACCGTGGAGGCCAACGAAGAACTCGGGTTCAAGCCCGATCTGCGCGATTACGGTGTGGGCGCACAGATTCTCGTGTATCTCGGTATCCGCCGTATGCGGCTCATCACCAACAACCCCACGAAAATCGTGGGGTTGGAAGGCTACGGTATCGAAATCGTGGATCGCGTACCCATCGAAGTGGGGTGCGATTCCCACAACAGCCGCTACCTCCATACCAAAAAAGAAAAAATGGGCCATATCCTG
>JAJDHY010000078.1 GCA_030266385.1 Desulfovibrio sp. OttesenSCG-928-I05 | reverse complement strand
GGATCATCCCCCTGGCGGGGTCCGGGGCAGCGCCCCGGCCGCCGGAGGCATTCTTTCACGAGGACATCCACATGCGTAGTAAACAGATGACTGAAGGACTGGAAAAGGCGCCTCACCGCTCGCTTTTGTATGCGCTGGGGCTGACGGCGGAAGAAATGAAACGGCCGCTCGTGGGTGTTGTGAACGGGTTTAACGAGATTGTACCGGGTCATATCCATTTGCGGACCATTTCCGAAGCCGTCAAGGCCGGGGTGCGTATGGCGGGCGGCACGCCGCTGGAGTTTCCGGCCATCGCGGTTTGTGACGGTCTGGCCATGAACCACGAGGGCATGCGCTATTCGCTTGTCAGCCGCGATCATATTGCGGATTCCGTGGAAATCATGGCAAAGGCGCATCCTTTTGATGCGCTGGTGCTTATTCCCAACTGCGATAAAACGGTTCCCGGCATGCTCATGGCTATGCTGCGGCTGGATATCCCGTCCATTCTGGTCAGCGGCGGGCCCATGCTCGCGGGCCGTGGCGGTTCCGTGGAATCCGGGCAGGTCCGGGCGGATCTTATTTCCATGTTCGAGGCGGTGGGCGAATACAAACGCGGCGCGATGAGCGCGGAAGAGCTGCAGGAAACCACGGAACACGGCTGTCCCGGCTGCGGGAGCTGCGCGGGGATGTATACGGCCAACTCCATGAACTGCCTGTCCGAATCCATAGGTCTGGCCTTGCCCGGTAACGGCACCATCCCGGCGGTGGATGCGGGCCGCGTGCGTCTGGCCAAGGAATCCGGCATGCGGGTCATGGACCTGTTGCGCGACGGGATAACCCCCAGAAAAATCGTGACAAAAGAAGCCGTGGCCAACGCCGTCACCTGTGATATGGCGCTCGGTTGTTCCACAAACACGGTGCTGCATCTGCCCGCTGTGTTCCGGGAAGCCGGATTGCCGCTTACGCTTGATATTTTTGATGAAATCAGCCGCAAGACCCCGAACCTCTGCCGTCTCGCGCCCGCGAACCGCGATCATTACATTGAAGATCTGCACGCGGCGGGCGGTATTCCGGCCATGATGAGCGAACTGCTCAAGGCCGGGTTGCTGGATGGTTCCGTCGCCACGGTTACCGGGAAAAGCTTGCGGGAAAACCTTGAAGGCGTCCGGGTACGGGATAGCCAGGTCATCCGCACGCCGGAAACCGCCTATGCGAAAGAAGGCGGTATTGCCATCCTCAAGGGATCGCTCGCGCCGGAAGGGGCCGTGGTCAAACAGTCCGCCATGGACGAAGCCATGAAAAAACGCACGGTGCGGGCCAGAGTGTTCAACAGCGAAGAAGAAGCCATGGAAGCCATCATGGGCGGATCCATCAAACCCGGCGATGCCGTGGTTATCCGCTACGAAGGCCCCAGAGGCGGTCCCGGTATGCGGGAAATGCTGTCTCCCACCTCCGCCATTGCCGGAATGGGGTTCGGTGCCGACGTGGCCCTGATTACCGACGGGCGTTTCTCCGGCGGTTCGCGCGGCGCGGCTATCGGACACGTTTCCCCGGAAGCGGCTGACGGCGGCGTCATCGCGCTGGTGGAAGAAGGCGATATGATAGATATTGACATCCCCGCCCGGAAGCTCGACCTTATGGTGGACGCGGCGGAACTGGAACGCCGCCGCGCGGCTTTTAAAGCCCCGGTGAGGGAAATTTCCTCGCCCGTGCTGCGCCGCTATGCCCGGTCCGTGAGTTCCGCGGCTTCCGGCGCTGTTATTGAAGAGTAAGATGCCTCCGGCGGCCGGGGGAAGAGGAGAAATCTTTTGAGGAAAGGTTTCTCCTCTTCCCCCGGACCCCCTTCTCCTCTTCCAAACCTTTTTGGTTGTGGGGGGGAGATTTTTTGGGAGAACTATGACGCGGGATCAGGAAATACGGCAGAGCGAGGCATGGTATGCAACGCCCATGGGCAGACATGTGCTGTTCAGGGAACGCATGCTCATCTCGCATATGCTGACATCCTGGCCGCGCAGAAACCATACCCTGCTCGAAATGGGCTGCGGAGCCGGGCATTTTCTGGAACTTTTCTGGAACGCGGGCTTCGATGTCACGGCAATCGACGAACAGGAAGAAAGCCTCTCCCTTGCCAGAGAAAAAGTGGGGCAGCGCGTTACCCTGCGTCAGGGCAGCCTGGAACACCTCCCCTTTGATGACGACGATTTTGACTTCGTCACCATCGTAACCACGCTGGAACACATGGCCTACCCGGAAACCGTCCTGCGCGAAGCGTTTCGCGTCGCTACCCACGGGCTGCTCGTCCTGTTCTTCAACAGCTGGTCCCTCTATCGCTGCGAAGGAATTTTTCAGAATGCGGTACCGGCACGGGATAATTACTGGATGAGCCCGCTGCGGCTGGCCCAGATGATTACGCAAACATGTGGTAAGCGACCGAACGCTTTCCGGTCTACCATGTTTCGCCCCTCCCGCTTCTGGCGGGGAGAAGACCCGCCGCGCTGGAGCCTTGGCAGAACCAGCGTCTTTCCCTTTGGGGCGGTAGCCGCTTTTCGGGTAGACCTTTCTCCCCTTTCTGGTACAACCATCAAACTCGCCGCGGGCAATCCCATTCAGGCTGTTCGCTAAGGAATGAAGTAACCCCGGGGTGTTTCCCCGCTTTGGATGATTAAGAGGTACAGAAGAATGAAAAAGGCGTCCAGAAACCTTTCCCTGGTGCTCATGGGATCCATCAGCCTCGGTGTGACCGGCTGTTCCAGCGAACCCAAATTTGAAGAAGAATTCATGACCTTCGGGTCTGTCAGCGAATGTGTGCAATACGGCGGCTTTACCGCCAATGAATGCACGGAAATGGCTACCGAGGCGGTCAAACAGACCCCGACCTTCACCAGCCAGGCCGAATGCGAAGCCCAGTTCGGCGAAGGCAACTGCCAGCAGCCCGAAATAGCCGAGGCGTCCTCGTCCGAATACCGGCAGGGTTCCTCGTGGATGCCACTCATGGCCGGATACATGATGGGCCGCTACCTGAGTGGCGGTCAGGCCATGTACGGCGCGCAGCCCCTGTACAAGGGGCCTGCCCAGCAGGGCGGAACCTTCCGCACGGCGGGCGGCGCGACGGTCACCCCCGACGCCAAAGGGCGTGTGGCGAACCCCGGTTCGACCATCCGGCAGGGTTTCGCGCATAGCGCCAAGCCCGCGGCTGTTCGCGCTCCGTCCGCTTCGCGCGGCGGGTTTTCCGGCGGCAAGAGTTTCGGCGGAAGCCTCGGGTCCTGAGTCAGCGTACCTGCAAGACGTTCGTTCAATTCGTTGCCAGAGCATTTTTAAACGCTCTCAGGGCGTACCGGAGACGTTTTTTCGGGGATTCGTGGACGTTCCGCCGTTCACGAATCCCCTTTGTGTTCTTGCCCGGATAGTATCGCGTTACGGCGCGTTTTTTCCTTACGGCCCCGGAGGCCTCCCCAGGAGTAGACCATGAACAGACGCATCATCACGCCGAGGCCGGGCTGGCAGGAAAAGGCCGAGCGGGCGGGTTTTATCTTTCACCATGTGGACGGAGACATCTATTGGGATGAATCGGTCTGCTATTCGTTTACCTTGCGCCAGATAGAGGATGATATTGAAGACCCCACCCAGGAGCTTGCGGACATGTGTCTGGCTCTGGTGGATGAGGTTGTGCGTTCGGATACGCTGCTGAAAAAGCTGGCTATTCCGGAATACGCCTGGAACCTCGTGCGGGATAGCTGGAAGCGCAAGGAACCGAGCCTCTACGGGCGTTTTGATTTCAGCTACGATGGCACCGGCCCGGCGAAACTCTATGAGTATAACGCGGATACGCCGACAGCCCTTTACGAGGCGGCGCTTTTCCAGTGGTACTGGATGGAGGAAGCCCGCGAGATGGGGATTATCCCGCCGGATGCCGACCAGTTCAACTCGATTCAGGAAACCCTCATCAGAACGCTCAGGGGCTTCAAGGTCGCTGATTTTGAACAGGGCCCCATGCATTTTGCCTGTGTCGCCGGTTCGGATGAGGATTTCGCCACGGTGCATTATCTGCGCGATTGTGCGGTGCAGGCGGGCATCAAGACCATCCAGATGTACATGGAAGATATCGGGATGGACGAAAACGGCCAGCTTGTGGATGTGGATGACGGGGCCATCCGCTGGCTGTTCAAGCTGTACCCCTGGGAATTCATGATCCGCGACGAATACGGGCCCGGGCTGGAACGCTGCGATACCACCTTTGTGGAACCTCCATGGAAGATGATTCTTTCCAACAAGGGTATTTTACCGCTGCTCTGGGAACGCTATCCGGGGCACCCCAACCTGCTGCCCGCATGGTTCCATGAGCCGGGCAAAAAAGCCCCGTACGGCGATTACGTGCTCAAGCCGCTGTTTTCCCGTGAAGGGGCCAATATCATCGCCTTCCGCGATAACGAGGAAGTGTTTGATACAGGCGGCATATACGGTAAAGAAGGCTACGTGGGGCAGCTTTTGTGCCCGCCGCCGAACATTGACGGTCAGGGGCCGGTCATAGGCAGCTGGGTGATCGGCAATACGGCCTGCGGCATGGGCATACGCGAAGATTCAAGCCCCATTACGGGGAATATGTCGCGCTTTGTGCCGCACGTAATTGTTACGGAATAATTGATGCGGAATAGCTGAAACGCATGACGGCGGCGGGTATCCGCCGTCATGCGGTGAAAAGAAGAGCGGGATTCTGCTGCGTACGGCGGCAGACCCGCTTTTTTTACGTGCCGGGTTTCTGGTGCCGGGCTTGCTACCGTGAGTTGTGGTTTTTTCTCCGCCATTCCCAGGGGGCTTGCGGGTTGGGGTCTTTCCACAGGCCGCGTTTGGCGCGCCGGGCTTCTTCTTCCATGAGCAGCCAGGTGGCGCAGATGGCTTCCCGGCAATAGTTCCGGTACACCCAGGCGTGTCCGGCGCGGAGCAATTCCTCGTTCAGCAGCATGCCGTCCGGGAGGCGGACAATGGCCACTTTGCGGCCGTACTGGTCCGTCTCCTTGACGGTAAGTTCCACTTCGCCGAGAAAGGCTTTCTCCCGCGTGAACGCCGTGGCTTCGCTGCCGCCTCTCTGGGCGGCTTCCGGGGTATCAATGCCGTAGAGCCTGACCTTTTCCATGCGTGCGCCGCTGAGCAGTACGGAGAGCGTATCTCCGTCGTGCACCTGCACAACCCTTCCCTTGAAGAGCAGAAAGCCGAAAAAGGCCAGCAGAATGAGCAGGGCGACACGCCCGAGACGGGATCGCGCTTGCGGCGCGTAGCGGGAAGGGCGCATGGAAAAAGGGCGCGTGTGGGTTGATTTGGCCATGCGGGACTATAGGAAAAGCGCCGGGCAGTGTAAAGTTTTCTTGTATTGTATTTGTTAATACAATGAATTTATTTATTTTCTTTAACTTCAGGCAGAAAGAAAGCCCGGTCGCATGCAGGTGCACCGGGCTTTCTTGTATTGTCAGGTTATCCAGTTACGCGGCTCACGCGGGGAGCTGCCACTTGCTGGTATCGAGCTGTCCTTCCGACTTGGATACCGCGATAACGCCGATCATGTCACCGGTGACGTTAAGGCAGGTACGGCCCATGTCGAACAGGGCGTCCATACCAAGGATCATGGCATAGGCGGCGGCCACGGCGGACCCGGCTTCCACGGGCATACCGATGGCTTCGAGCACCATGAGCATCATGAGAGCGCCCGCGCCGGGAACGCCCGCCGCGCCGATGGCGGCGAGGGTGGCGACCACGGTCAGGGTGACCAGCTGGTCAAACTGAAGCGGCATGCCGACGGCGTTGCCGATGAACACCGTGCAGATAGCAAGGTAAATGGCGGTTCCGTCCATGTTCACCGTCGCGCCGATGGGCAGGGCGAAGGAGGAAATGGAGCGGGGAACGCCCAGGTTTTCTTCGGTCACGCGCATGGTCACGGGCAGGGTGGCGCTGGAAGAACGCGTCACAAAGGCCATGATCGGGGGTTCGTTACCCTTTCTGAGGAAGTTGAAGATGCTCAGCTTGAATACGCCAAGGACCGCCCCGTAGCCCACGAAAAGGTGCAGCACGAGGCCGAGGTACACGCAGAGCGTGAGGAACACCAGGGGTCCGATAACCTTGGGCCCTTGTTGCGCGAAAACGACGGAGATAAGCACAAACACGCCGATGGGGGCGTACTGCATGATGCCGCGCACGATGAGGTACATGGTTTCCGCCGCGGTGGCGATCAGGTTGTACAGCATGGTGGCGTACTTGGAGACGTGGTCGTCCTTGTTGTCGCGCAGAATGGCGAGAGAGATACCGAACACCAGAGCGAAGAAGATAATGGGCAGCACGTCACCCTTGGAGAGGGACGCAATGATATTGGTGGGCACGATATTCAGCAGAACGGTGCTCAGCGGCGGGGCGGTGGCGGCTTTGCCGGCGATACCTTCAGCGCCTGTTATGCCGAGACCCACGCCGGGCTGGAGCAGCAGAGCGACGGTCAGGCCGATGGAAATGGAGATGATGCTGGTGATAAGGTAGTACAGCAGTGTCTTCAGGCCGACACGACCGAGTTGTCCCGGTGTGATGCTGGCCGCACCGGCGATGAGGGAGAGGAAAATGACCGGTACAACGATCATTTTCAACAGGTTGACGAAAATATCACCAAAGAATTTTGTGTAGCCCACGAAGCTGGCAACAGTTTCCGGAGACGCGGAGAACGCCATGAAGATACCGACAACGGCGCCCAGAACGAGACCCGCCATAATGCGGATCAGGAGGTTCGTGCCGAAGTACCAACTCATAAATCCAGATTTCGCTTGCTCTGCCATCATATGCTCCTTGGAATGTTGGGTAAGTGTTTCATAAAGCTCCGTTCCGGGAGAACCCTGCCGGATAGCACATGCAAGCTCTTGGCCGCCGGGCGGTTGCACCCGGTTTTGTCCCGTGTCCTGCAACACGCGGCATCAAAGGCTCAATCCGGTCTTCTGTTCTCCTGTAACCAATGGAAAGTCTGAATACCCTGACGGCCGGGATCATGACGTGTTCACAATACCGTGCCTGTGAAGCGAAAACATTGGCCTCCTTGTTACTGATGCGCGGCATATACCGCATGAACACCGGCCGGGTTCGCGGCCGTCACCGCCCTGCGCCGACGGTGCTGCGCCTCTGTCATGGCATTGCGGCCAAGGGTTCCGGCAGGGGGAATGTTTGCCCTCTGCCGTTTTTCAGCCGCGTCCGGGGTGAGCATCTCCGTACGGATCGCGCCATTCCGCATTTTTCCGTTGTGCCGCAAGGGGTTATTCTTGTCACACACCGGG
>JAJDHY010000077.1 GCA_030266385.1 Desulfovibrio sp. OttesenSCG-928-I05 | reverse complement strand
GGCCCTCGGCGTTTGTACATTCCGGGCAATGAAGTGTTGCAGGACTCGACTCTTCAGGGAAAAGTATCTATTTGGAAGGGAGCGATTCCATAGGCCGGGCCGGGGACGGCAGGGGAACGGTTTTCCTGCTGCGATAGCATGCGGTGAGCGGTTTATTTTATACCATTTTTTTTTTGTCACTATGGCCATGCACCAGAATGCTGCCGGATAGAGTGTGCACGTGTGTACGGGTCTGAGAGTTTTTTATGATAGCTCCAATCGTTGTGGTGGCTTTTAACAGGCCTGATCATTTGCAAAGAACACTCTCCGCTCTTACGGTCAGCGACCTTGCCGCCAAGAGTGATATCTGTATCTATTGTGACGGTCCCAGGAATGATGACGATATCGAAGGCGTCGCGGCAACACGTCGCGTCGCCGCTTCTGTTTCCGGTTTCAAATCCGTTCATGTGGTGGAGCGTCCGGTCAATCTTGGCCTGTCGGCGAATACGACCTCGGCAATCAGTGACGTTATCGGGAAATACGGGAAAGCGGTTATCCTTGACGATGATATATATACAGCGCCCTACTTTCTGCAGTTCATGAATGATGCCCTGAATCTCTATCAGGATGATGAACGTGTAGCACAAATCAGCGGCTTTACGCCGCTTGAGACGGACGAAGGTATTCCTGCAACCTTTTTCCTGCGCGGCGGTGATTGCTGGGGGTGGGCGACATGGAAGCGGGCCTGGGATTGTTTTGATGCGAACGCCGGAAAGCATTTGATAGATATTTACCGTCAGGGTCTGGAATATGAATTTGACCAGCACGATTCGTATGCCTTCACAAAGACGTTGCATCTTCACAATATCGGGGCGGTTTCCAGTTGGGATACATGCTGGCACGCTTCGATGTTTCTCAGGAACATGTATACGCTGTATCCGGGCAAATCGCTTGTCCGCAATATCGGAAATGACGGTACCGGCGCGCACTGTGTGGCATCCACATTGTTTGACGGCGTTCCGTTTGACCGGAACCCCGTCGCCGTGACACGGCAACCGGTTACCGAGTGTGAGGCAGCGCGCAAACAGGTTGAGCAGTTCTACAGATCTCTCAAAAAGGCCACACGGAAGATGAAAGCCAGACAGCGCGGGCTCCTTTCCCGCCTCTCCCCGTCCTGGTGGGCTAAACGGAAAGAGCGCAAACAACGCAGGCGCGCCAGACAAGGCTTTTTTGACCCCGCCATCCCGTCTTTTCCGGATTGGGCGAGCGCCTGCGCGGCCGCCGAAGGGTATGATGCCGAAAGCATAACCACAAAGGTTGTTGCCGCCGCGCGCATGGTCCGGGACGGACGGGCGCTCTGGGAAAGAGATTCCGTCCTGTTCTACAGGGAGGAATATACTATTCCCCTGGTTGCCGCGCTCATGACAATCGCGGCCCGGAACAGGGGCAGGCTTTCCGTGCTGGATTTCGGCGGCGCGCTGGGCAGTACGTATATGCAGCATCGTTCCCTTTTTTCCGGGCTGGAATCGATAGCGTGGCATGTTGTGGAGCAGCCGCATTTTGTGGCCATCGGCACGCAGGAATTTTCCAGTGATGTGCTGCGCTTCTGGCCGACCATGGATGCATGCGCGGAGCAAGAAAATATTGATGTTATCCTATTTTCAGGCGTTCTGCAGTATATGGAAGATCCTTATGCCCTTGTCGGCGAGGCATGCGCACTGGACCCGAAAGCGATTCTGATCGACCGCACGCCTTTTGCTCAGAATGGCGAAAAGATTATCGTGCAACATGTTCCTGAAGCGATTTACAAAGCCAGCTACGCGTGTCGTCTTCTGGATCGCGAAAAGCTGAAAGCCGCTTTTCCTCCAGCGTATCATTGTCTTCCCGAGTTCCCTTCGCAGGTTGATCCGCAAGGCTTTTGCGGTTTCATGGCGGTCAGAAAGGATAGGGAATGAGACGGCGTGCGTTGTTCCTGAAAATGCAAATACCTTTGCCGATAACTCTATTCCGGCAGCAAGAAAATAAGAGGCCGTCATGATTCCTTTTGCCAACCCCCACGCTGCATTTGCGCTCAGAAAACAGGAAATTCTTTGCGCAATCGAGCGTTCTCTTGATTCGGGCCGGTATATTTTAGGCGAAGAGGTCGCGCATTTTGAATCTGCTTTTGCCGCGTATCTCGGGCTGCGCTTCGCCACCGGCTGCGCAAACGGTACCGACGCCATTGAACTGGCCCTTCGGGCTGCGGGAGTCGGCACCGGCGATGCCGTTTTCACGGTATCACATACCGCAGTCGCGACGGCGGCGGCCATTGAACGCTGCGGCGCTACCCCGGCTCTTGTGGATATTGATGAGGCATCGATGACCATGTCCCCGGCCTCTCTTGAGCGGACGATTGAACATATTCGCACGGCGCATCCCGCGCTCCGTCCCGCCGCTGTCATCCCGGTGCATCTGTACGGCAATGTGTGCGATATGCATGCCTTGCTCCCCATTGCGCGGCAATACGGTCTTTTTGTACTGGAAGACTGCGCGCAGGCGCATGGCGCGCGCTCTGCGGACGGATTCGCGGGCACGTTTGGCGATGCCGCGGCCTTCAGTTTTTATCCGACCAAGAACCTCGGCGCGCTGGGCGACGGGGGGGCATGCGTCTGCAAGGACGCCGGACTGGACGATGCGTTGAAAGCACTGCGGCAGTACGGCTGGAAAAGGCGCTACATTAGTGACGTTCCCGGCATCAACAGCCGTCTTGATCCGGTACAGGCGGCGATTTTACAGGTTCAGCTGCGCTACCTTGAGCAGGATATTGCCAGACGCAGGCAGATAGCGGCCCTGTATGACGCGCATCTGCCCGCAGGGAGTCTCGTTCTGCCGACCGCTTCCGGATCCGTGCACCACGCGTACCACCTTTATGTGATCCGTACACCCCGCCGGGACGAACTTATGGCGTTTCTGGGCGAAAGAGGGATCGGCTCGGCCATCCACTACCCAGAACCGGTGCATACCCAACCGGCCTATGCGCGCAGACTGTGCATGGATCCTGCCGGGCTGCCGGTGACCGAGCGGGCCGCGCGCAGCGTGTTGAGCCTGCCCATGTTTCCGCAGCTGCCTGATGAGGACATTCTGCATGTCTGCGATATCGTCTCCGCATGGGAAGACGCAACGCGGGGGGCGGCATGACCTTTCAGGGACGGAATGTGCTCATAACGGGCGGAGCGGGGTTTATTGGCTCTACCCTTGCGGCCAGATTGTTGTCACTCGGGGCGCGCATCACCATCGCAGACAGCCTTATCCCGGAATATGGCGGCAATATGGCGAACCTCGAAGGCATCCGGGACAGGATCGACGTGAACATTACGGATGTGCGTGATCCGCATGCCATGCGTTACCTTGTTCAGGGGAAGGATATTCTGTTCAATCTGGCGGGGCAGACCAGCCATATGGATTCCATGGCGGATCCCTTTACGGATCTGGATATCAACGCGCGGGCGCAGCTTTCTATTCTGGAATCCTGCCGGAAGTATAACCCCGGCATTCGCATCGTGTTTGCGGGCACGCGCCAGATTTACGGAAAACCGGATTATCTGCCCGTGGACGAAGAGCACCCGATCCGCCCCGTGGACATTAACGGAATCCACAAGCTGGCGGGCGAATGGTACCATCTGCTGTACAATTCGGTTTACGGTATTCAATCCACGGTACTCCGCCTTACCAATACTTACGGGCCGAGAATGCGCATCAAGGACGCCCGGCAGACCTTTGTGGGAATCTGGATCCGTCTGTTGCTTGAGGGAAAGCCCATAGAAGTGTGGGGCGGGGAACAGCTCCGGGATTTTACCTATGTTGATGATTGCGTGGAGGCCATGCTGCTAGCCGCGTCATCCCCGCAGGCTGTCGGGCAGGTATACAACCTTGGCGGCGATTCCGTGGTCAGCTTGCGGGAACTTGCGGAACTGCTCATTCAGGCGCACGGGAGCGGGGAGTTCATTATCAGGGAATTTCCTGAACAAAGAAAAAAAATAGATATCGGCGATTACTATTCACACGACGGCCGGATACGGGAGGAACTGGGCTGGAAGCCTGTAACGCCGCTGTCCCAAGGGCTTGAAGAAACATTGAAGTATTTTGCCGCCAGACTGGACGAGTACCTATGATGCCTCGCCATTTCTGCGCGCACTTTGATCACAACTATATTCCCCGTGCGCTTGTGATGCTTGAATCATTACACGCGCATTGCCCCGGGGCGGTTGTTCATGTTCTCTGTCTCACGCCTGAATGCTTCACCGCAATGGAAGGGCTGGCGATTCCGTATACCCGCATCTATGCGCTGTCAGAGCTTGAACAGACTGATCCGCAGTGTGCCGCGACTCGCGGAACACGCAGCCTTGTTGAATACTACTTCACCCTGACCCCGTGCTGGCCGCGGTTTTTGCTGCACAGGCACGAACTGCCGGAAGTGACGTACCTTGATGCGGACATGATGTTCTTTTCTTCGCCCGAGCCGATTTTCACCGAGGCGGGCGAGGCGGAAGTCATTATTACCCCGCATCGGTTTTCGTCGCGTCTTGCCTCCCTTGAAGAATACGGACGCTATAATGTCAGCTGGCTGACCTTTAGAAGAGGAGAGCACGGGGACCGCTGTCTTGAATGGTACAGGAACGCGTGTCTGGAGTGGTGCTTTGACCGTATTGAGGGCGAGCGCTATGCGGATCAGAAATATCTGGATGCGTTCCCACGCCTTTTCGGCGCGGTGCACAGCATTGAGCATGCGGGCGCCGGACTTGCCCCCTGGAACCTTGATAGGTACCCGTTAGTCATGAAGGATGGGGAACTTCTGGTACAGGATGTGCCGCTTATTTTTTATCATGCGCAGGCATTCTGTACTATTTGCGGGCCATTTTATTCGTCCGGATGCCGAACGTATAAAACCGTTTTGACGCGGGAAATGAAGGAATACATATTCAAACCCTATGTGCGCGCCTTGAAAGCGTCCGCTGTAAAGGCGAAGTCATATGCTGTCACTGCCGGTAAGGCCGGAATGCGTATACAACAGCATGATGGTTTCAGGGCGATGTATAAAAGAATCAGGAAAGAATACAAAAGCTCTTCGCTGGTCATTCATTTTTGATGCCGCCATGTGCTGGCCGCAGACAGGGCCGCGCGCATGCTTGCTGCCGGATTGCGGCCAGCGGGCGGGGCGATATATTGCCGTGCTAAAAGCCCGTGATGCTGCGGCGTCCGCCGTTTACCCTGGCCTTGTGCCGTAAGCGCAGTTTCTTTCCAATCGCCCGCAGCGGACCGGGGGCGATCTTTTTTTTCGAACCGCAGCAAGGCGCGTCGTCCATATACTTGATGCAGGCTCCCACAAATTCCTCCGCCCGGGGGAGAATGCTGGTGTGCAATACCTGCTCCCGCTCTTCACGCATAATGCTTTCAAAGGCGCTGGACCGGGAGACACCACCGTCTTCCATATAGGTTATGGCGAGCGGCAGACGGGCGATATTATCCGCCGTCATGCAGCGGGCGGCAAGATCGTAGTCTCCGGCAATGCGGAACTGTGTGTCAAACTGTTGCTTCGTGAAGAGTGATGCACGGACAAAGGTCGCGGGGAACGGCAGCCCCATCGTGTTCAGCATGATGGTGTACACGGCACGGAGTGAGCGGTGGATGAATTGCTCCGGGTATCCATCGGTTCCGATTATCAGATCCCCGTATGCAAATATGATCTGCTCCGGTAGTTCTTCCAGCATATCGGCCGCTTGTTGCAGGACGTCCTTGTGCAACAGCATATCATCCGCCCCAAGAAAAAGAACCCAGTCGCCCTGAATTCTTTTCAGCGCCTTGTTCCATGCGTCGTAAATACCGCTGTCGTTTACCGATTCCCAGAATACCCGCTCACCGAAATCCGCAGCTATGCGTGCGGATGCGTCTGTAGAGCCGCCATCCTGGATAATGACCTCATAGTCCGCACAGGTCTGGTCGCAGATAGAGCGCAATGCCCGTGGCAGATGTTTTTCGGCGTTCACTGTCGCCATGATGATGCTGAATTTCATATAATGTCTTGGGTCAATGGGTGCGCGTCGCTGGAAGGTGTGGAATATGCTTTCCCGTACACAGGTCTTATGTGTTTCTTTCCCGTTTTGGCAAGGGAAATAAACACGGCGGGTCAGTAGTGTATTCCTGCATGCTCCTTCCGGGCAGGAGCAAGAGGCGCTTCACATGCTTTGCTGTGCGGGAGGCAAGAGTTTTATGACATTATCGGACACGCCTTCCTGGGGGCTGGCAATATGGTAATATTTTTTCCCACGCTTTAACGGGGTGTAGAAAAAGTCCAAGGTTTACGCTAGGGTTGATTTATGAACGATACGCTGCTCGCCGTGCTGTTTCCAGGCAGAAATGTCCTCGACAGCATGTCTTTGGAAATGGTGACTCCGTACATACGCTTGCTGGCCCGGGCGGAAGAGGCTCTATAGAGCGACTGCCCGCCGGATAATCCCGGCAAGACGCCTTCGGGGGATGATTTTTCCCGCAAGCCAGCCATGTATCGCCCCACGTGATGGAGAGTATTCATAATGGGAGCTCCCGCTGCAACATCTCATAACCGGACCGGCGGCATTCTCTGGTGGACCAATTCATTGACCTGCGGCGGAGTTGAACGGCAGATCCTTGCGACGGCTGCGGAGTTCGCGCGGCGGGGTATCCCGCTTTCACTTCTATGCCACCGCCTGTTTCCGTACAGGGGCGATGACTTTTTTCTTTCCGACGCACAGCGCGTTTTTCAGTCCGTACACGACTTCAGCGCCGGAGACCTTTCGCTTCCCCAAAAGATTCGCGCAGGGAAAAAAAACTTCAGGCACGTCTATGCTGAGGCCCGTACGGCGCAAGCCGGTATCATCAGCAGTGCGGTGCGGGGGGGGGGGGCGTTGTGCGGGGCGGCTCGCCGGGAGAAGGCGCAGCCGGTGACCCCTTCTGCGGCATCGCGTGCCGAAGGAACACGGCTTGCCGTAGCCTGTCCGGAGCTTTTTAGCGACAAGGAACGCCTGATCATCGCTCGCTACACGGCTTTTTTCCTGGAGGAAAAGCCGCGCGTCGTGCATGTCTGGAATGCGGATCATCTGCTTGCGGCTGTGGCGGCTGTTCTGGCGGGAGTGCCCAGGGTCGTCATGGCGGCGCGGTCCATGGCACCGAGGTCCCGTTTTTCTTTCGGGTTTGAGAGCGCGGATGATGTGAGGACGGAAAAGGTGCTGCGGCGCTTGCTTGAATTCCCGGCGGTCCGGCTGACGGTGAATTCGCATGCCGGAGCCGCCGA
This sequence comes from Desulfovibrio sp. OttesenSCG-928-I05, assembly GCA_030266385.1. GTDB lineage: Bacteria > Desulfobacterota > Desulfovibrionia > Desulfovibrionales > Desulfovibrionaceae > JAJDHY01. The sequence continues at coordinate 53 of JAJDHY010000077.1, read as the reverse complement.
TTTTGCCGATTGGCTGCATATCTCCCCTGAAAACATCCCGGTCGTCTGGAATA
>JAJDHY010000076.1 GCA_030266385.1 Desulfovibrio sp. OttesenSCG-928-I05 | reverse complement strand
GCGAGGTCGGTCGGAATATGCTGCATGGTCAGGAAAATCGCGAAGGCTCCGGAAAGCCCCACCATGAACGTGGTGACGCCGTTGACGATAATGCTGTCATACAGCGCCTGATACAGTGATTTCCAGGTCAGTTCCTTGTAGATGAACGCGCCGACAAAGGCCGAATACACCACGGTGACCACAGCCGCTTCCGTGGGCGTGAAAAAGCCGGAATAAATGCCGCCCAGAACGATAACCGGGGCCAGCAGCGCCCAGATGGCGTCGGCAATGGCTGCCCCTACTTCCTTGAACGTGGGAAAACTGCGGGATGCCTTGAGGCCCATTTTTTTGCTCATGACGACGTTGGCTGTCGCCAGCGCGACGCCCATCAAAAGCCCCGGGATGATCCCGGCCATGAAGAGATCAACGATAGAGGCGTTGACCACCACCGCGTAAATGACCAGCGGAATGCTGGGCGGAATAATGACGCCCACGGTTCCGGCGGCGGCCACGACAGCCGCACTGAAGGCCGGATCGTAATTCTGCTTTTTCATTTCAGGGACCAGAAAGCCCCCCACGGCGGATGTCGTCGCCACGGCGGAACCGGAAATGGCGGCGAAAAACATGGATGTCGCCGTGCCGACCACGGCAAGGCCGCCGGTCATGAACCCGAAAAGAACGTTGGCAAGCGCCACAAGCCGCTTGGCCACCCCGCCCGTGCTCATGATGTTTCCGGCCAGCATGAAAAAGGGAATGGCCATCAGCGGAAACGAATCCACCGCGTTAAGCGACTGGTGAGCCACCAGAATCAGTTTGGTATTGGTAAAAAGCGGGATGGTGAAAACCACCGACAGACCGATAGCGAAACCGATCGGCACGCCGATGAACAGCATGACCAGAAAAAACGCAAAGAGAACAAAACCTTCCATAAACTACCCCTGAACGAGCGAACTACATGGCGTTATGCCGGTACTGACGGGCGGGAACGAGTCGGTAATGCGAATTCACGGTACGGTGCGACAATTTTGCGGCGCAACACATCCGGCGCAGTGACCCGGCTCAATGCACCCGGATCAGTGCGCCTGAATCGCTTCCGCATCGGGCGCGCCGAAATTTTTCAGCTGCGTCCACAACTGGCATGCATAGCGCAAGCCGGTAATGAGCGAACTGAACGGCAGCGCCAGGTACACCCACCAGAGCGGCATACGTAACGCCGCTGACAGCGTGCCCCGCTTCAGGGCGTTCTGCGTATAGATTCCGCCGTAATAGACAAGGACTCCGCACAGAACGATGCACAGAATGGTGACGATGATTTTCATGACTCTGGCCGGACGGCCCTTGATGAACTGGTACAGCATTTCGACATGGATATGCTTGTTATCCTTGAGGCCGATGCTCATACCCAGCCAGATCTGCCAGATGAAGATATAGCGGGCCAGTTCTTCACTCCAGGAGAGGGAAGAACCAAAGGTTCTGGCGATAATCTGGGAGAAAATGAGCAGGACGGTGAACACCAGGCTCCCGACCAGCACTTTGGCTTCCCATTCATCGTAAACTTTTACAAATTTTTGCATCATCGGTTTTCTCCACCCGCGCCGGCAGGGGCCGGATAATGGCGGGTATTGGCGAAGCGGTACGGCGTGAGCCAGTCAGGCCGCGTTCCATGCGCCGCAAGGCAGCGGGTACGCGAAGCGCATCATGCCGCGTCGTCCGGACATCCCCGGAAAATCTGCGAAAACGCTCCGGGGCAGACCGCCGCCGCGCCGGAAAACAGCGCGGCGGCGGAGTGACCTGTGCCCTTATTCGTTGTTGTACGGAGCCATGAGATCGAACATTTCCTGACCGATCTTGGCGAGGTTTTTCGCGTACATGGGCTGAACGGCCTGCACGAACTTGGCGTGGTTTTCGGGGGTGATGTAGTTGATGGCCATGCCTTTTTCTTCAAGGCGCTTGATGTAATCGGCGGTTTCGTCGGATTCGAGCTTGCGCTGGTACGTGACGAGCCATTCATCGGAAGCCTTTTTCACGATGGCTTGCAGGTCGGCCGGGAGATCGTCGAAGAAATCCTTGCTCATCAGAATGGCCATGATGCTGAAGGTGTGGTTCGTGATGCTGTAGAACTTCTGCACTTCATAGAAACGGCTGGCATAGACCAGGGAGGGGGCGTTTTCCTGCCCGGTAACCGTACCCTGCTGCAGGGCGGTGAAAATTTCTCCGAAGCTCATGGGCGTGGGGTTGGCGCCCAGGGCGTTGAACATGTCGATGAAGACCGGGCTTTCCATAACCCGCATTTTCAGACCCTTGAGGTCAGCCGGTTCGGTAAGGGGGCGGGTGTTGTTGGACATGCAGCGGGGGCCGTTATAGTTGTAGCCCAGCACGTGGAAGCCGTATTTTTCCAGAATTTCCGTGTACAGCTTGCCGACATCCCCATCAAGGGCGCTGAAGATGGCTTTTTCACTCTTGAAGAGGAAGGGCATATCCAGAAGGCCGAAACGCTCGTCATACGACGCCATGACCGACGTGGCAGGAAGCGACATTTCGATGGTGCCCGTTTCAACGCCCTGAATGGAGGCCATATCGCCGCCAAACACGCCATTGGGGAAAATTTCGACCACCAGCTTGCCGCCGGATTCTTTTTCCACCTGCTCTTTGAATTTCAGCAGCGATTTGTGGGTGGAACGGTCTTCGGCCTCAATGTGGGCAACGCGGATTTTTATGGGGCTGCTCGCCTCGGCCGTTTTAACAGTTGCACTCACCGCGACGGCGGCCGTCAACAGGCCACACAGTGCCAACGAAAAAATCCGGGATCTTTTCAACATACGAAAACTCCTCAGTGGGTTGGTTGTTGATGCGCCCTGCCGCGCCCGTTCGCGCGGAAGAAGCGGCTGGCCGACAGCCGGCCACGAAACCCTGGCCGTAAAAATCGTTCACGCTATGTTCTGCCCGGTCACGGGCGATACGATATGCCGTATATCGATGAAACCCTTGTGTACCAAAAGCTAAACCTGTATACAGGTTAAAATTGGTACACAAAAATGTCTGGTGCCGGAACACCGGAATACTCATGCTCAAACCAGAGAGCAGCGATATATGGAAACGAAAAGAGCCTTCCGGCAGAAGCCGGGCCGGGCATACGCAGCACGCGCTGCCACGGGACTCTGACAATGAAACATCTATATAAAGGCCAGCCGTAGCTTCCCAGGCCCAGACGTTGGAGAAACTGTATACATGCCGTCCGACCATTCCGCTCCATCCTCGAAAGAAGACGGCGGAGACAGCCCCGGACGTGACGCAGGGACCAGCCCTGCCGGACAAAACCCGGTCACCGCATAGAATATTCTGCTGCGGCAAGCTACCTGTATACAGGTGAGGTCAATGTATAGTATCCTCCACCCTGTGTCAATCGGGAACACGCGCACATGCCGCTCAGGGCGCGGAAAGCAAAGCGGCTGAACGCTTTTTTTGTAACGGTGCCGCGCTCATCCCTTTCCCGGTCAGTTGGATAGCGACCGGCCGGAAGACAGTGCGATACAGGGAACCACTATCCATTGTGCGTCTGCTACAAAATGTATCACCCGGCGATACAGCCCGGCAGTCACCCGACGTCTGCATTATGTTACGCATGATGTATACAACTTGACATGAAACATGGTGCTTCTGCACACATCAGTTCTGCTCTATAGAACAATATCACGATATAAAGACATATATGGTAAATTTGTTGAACTTTAGCGCCAATCAAATTATACGTACATAACACCTACTACATACTCTCATTGCGAGGATGCTATGTCCAAGGCCGCAGCAAGCAAAGAAGCCGGTGAAAGCAACCTGACCCAGACGGCGTATCATGCCATCAGGCACAAGATCATGACGAACCAGGTAACAACCGGGGAACGTCTGAGCGCCTGCAAGCTGGCCCGCACGCTGCACATGAGCCGGACCCCGGTGCGTGAAGCCCTGAGCATTCTGCAAAATGAAGGGTTTGTGGAAATTCACAACGGCGTCGGCTTTTTCGTCAAGGTGATCACCGGCAAGGATCTGGCGGAACTGGTCGAGGTCCGCGCCGCTCTGGAATGCCTTGCGCTGGAATCAAACACCCTGGAACTGGACAGGGACGGCCTCGCCAGATTGAAAGATAGTTGGGACAGCATGAAAGAACAGCTGCTGGCCGGTCAGAAGCCGGATATTGAAGCGATCATGGAACTGGATTATGAAACCCACGATTTTCTCGTCGCGAGCAGCCGCAATTCCTACCTGATCGATCTGATCAAAAATATTTCCGTCCGCTTCAGACAGGTGCAGTTTCTCTCCGTTATGGCCCTGAACGACGCGCGGAACACAGTGGAACAGCACATTACCCTGCTCGCCACCCTCAGCAGCGGTAATATGCGCGAAGCTGTGCGACTGCTCAGGGAACACATCGAAGACGCCAATGTGTACATATCGAGCGATGGCCCCTACGACGCGGACGAAACGCTGACCGGGGAGCAGGCATAGCGATTGTCGGTACGCTGCGTGAACGCCGCCGTCCGGCAGATGACCGATAGACAGCAGCGACAAATTTCCACACAACACAAAAAAGGGACGCGTGCGCGTCCCTTTTTTGTGTATCGTTCAGCCCTGTACTCAGGACTTTTTCTTGACGATTTCTTCGGCAATGTTCTGCGGCACCCGCTCATAGTGGTGGAACTGCATGGTGAAGCTGGCCCGGCCCTGCGTCTTGGAACGCAGGTCGGTAGCGTAACCAAACATTTCGGAAAGCGGCACCTGGGCACGCACGGCCTGGGAACCCACGCGGGCTTCCATGCTCTGCACGCGGCCACGGCGGCTGTTCAGGTCGCCCATGACTTCACCCACGTAATCGTCGGGCGTTACCACTTCCACGTCCATGATGGGTTCAAGCAGAATCGCGCCCGCGCCCTGCATGGCATCCTTGATCGCCATGGAGCCGGCCACGAAGAAGGCCTGTTCGGAAGAGTCCACGTCGTGGTAGGAACCGAAGGTCAGGGTGACCTTGACGTCCACAACCGGGAACCCGGCCACAACACCGCTCTTGAGCGCGGCCTGAATACCCTTGTCCACCGCGGGGATGTATTCCTTGGGAATCACGCCGCCCACAATGGCGTTGACGAACTCGTACCCTTTTTCCGGGTTCGGCTCGACCTCGATCACAACGTGACCGTACTGACCGCGACCGCCCGACTGTTTGGCGTACTTCATGTCGGACTTGGCGGGCTTGGTGATGGTTTCGCGGTAGGCAACCTGGGGTTTACCCACGTTGGCGTTGACCGAGAATTCACGGGTCAGGCGGTCCACAATGATTTCAAGGTGGAGTTCGCCCATACCGGCGATCAGGGTCTGGCCGGTTTCTTCGTCGCCCTTCACGCGGAAGGAGGGGTCTTCCTTGGCCAGTTTGGCCAGCGCGGCGGAAAGCGCGTCACGGTCGGTCTTGGTCTTGGGCTCAATGGCCACTTCAATAACCGGCTCGGGAATATCAAGGGATTCCAGTACGATGGGCGTAGCCAGATCGCAGAGGGTGTCACCGGTGGAAACCTGCTTGAGGCCGACCAGCGCCACGATATCGCCCGCGCCCGCCCACTTCACGTCTTCACGCTTGTTGGCGTGCATCTTGAGCAGACGACCCACGCGTTCTTTCTTGCCGGTGTTGGAGTTGAGGAGCGTCATGCCCGACTCGATGTGACCGGAATAAATGCGGCAGAACGAAAGGTGACCGATGAAGGGGTCGGAGAACAGCTTGAAGATCAGCGCGCCGAGGGGGGCGTCGTCGACCGGCTTGCACTCGATGATTTCTTCTTCGTTGTCGGGGTTGCGGCCTTCCATGGGGGGAATATCCAGCGGGGAAGGCAGGAAAGCGACCACGGCGTCAAGCAGCGGCTGCACGCCCATGTTACGGAACGCGGAACCGCACACCACGGGAACAATGTTCCGCGCGATGGTGGCCTTACGCACGCAGGAAATGATTTCTTCCTCGGTCAGCGCTTCGCCGCCAAGGTACTTTTCGAGCAGGACTTCGTCTTCCTCGGCCACGGCATCCAGCATTTCCTGGTGGGCCAGGTCGTAAGCGTCCTTGAGGTTGGCGGGCACTTCCGTAACGGCGAATTCCGCGCCCTTGCTTTCCTTGTCGAAAATGATCGCGTGGCCCTTGATCAGGTCCACGATGCCTTCAAACTTGTCTTCGGCGCCGATGGGAATTTGCAGGGGAATGGGCTTGGCCTTCAGGCGGTCGCGAATCATCCCGACGCAACGGTCAAAATCCGCACCCATGCGGTCCATCTTGTTGACGAAGCAGATACGGGGCACTTCGTAGCGGTCAGCCTGACGCCACACGGTTTCCGACTGGGGTTCAACCCCGGCGACCGCGTCAAACACGGCCACTGCGCCGTCAAGCACGCGGAGCGAACGCTCGACTTCCATGGTGAAGTCAACGTGGCCCGGCGTATCGATGATGTTCAGGCGGTGGTCGTTCCAGAAGCAGGTGGTGGCGGCGGAAGTAATGGTAATGCCGCGTTCCTGTTCCTGTTCCATCCAGTCCATGGTGGCTTCGCCGTCATGGGTTTCGCCGATTTTATGGGAAACGCCCGTGTAGTACAGGATGCGTTCCGTCGTGGTCGTCTTGCCGGCGTCAATGTGAGCCATGATGCCGAAGTTACGCTGCATGTTTAGCGATGTTTCTCGGGCCACTGTAGTCTCCAGATTGGTCTAGATCAAAAATACCCCGTCCCGCAGGACGGAAAAAAACGACGCGGATCAAGCCGCATCGTTGACAAACACAAAAATATCCGGGGCAGAGACGCGATGGCGGCCCTGAACCCTTGCGGGAACGGGCCGCCGTGCGGAAATTACCAGCGGTAGTGAGCGAAAGCCTTGTTGGCTTCAGCCATGCGGTGGGTGTCTTCGCGCTTTTTCACAGCGCCGCCGCGGCCGTTGTAGGCATCCAGCAGCTCGTTGGCGAGCTTCGCGGTCATGCCTTTTTCGCCGCGCGCGCGGGCGTAGTTGATAAGCCAGCGCACGGAAAGGGAAACCTGGCGGTCAGGACGCACGTCCATGGGCACCTGGTACGTGGCACCACCAACACGGCGGGCCTTGACTTCCAGATGGGGCTTGACGTTGTCCAGCGCCTTTTCAAAAGCGCGCAGGGGCTCTTCACTCGTTTTTTCACCGAGCTGCTCAAGAGCGCCATAGAAAATCTTTTCAGCAACGCCTTTCTTGCCGTCGTACATGAGACGGTTGATGAAACGGGCGGCGAGACGGCTGTTGTATACTGGATCCGGCAGCACTTCGCGCTTGGGGATCGGTCCTTTACGGGGCATGTCAGACTCCTGTTATTTCGGCCGCTTGGCGCCGTACTTGGACCGGCTTTTGCGACGATCGGCAACACCGGCGGTATCAAGGGTGCCACGGAC
>JAJDHY010000075.1 GCA_030266385.1 Desulfovibrio sp. OttesenSCG-928-I05 | reverse complement strand
GTTTATCGGCCCGCGTCGTTTGTCAGGTAGTATGTTGCACCTCAGAAGGCGTTTTTCCGCATGCCGACAAGTTCTTCAAAACGCTGTTGTGATGGCGTACCGCTGACTTTTTCCTTGGGCGGGAACGTGGCATCGAACCTGGCGGCGTCGGCTTCGTCAATTTCGTAGATGGTATCTTCAATATAGCGGCCGGTTACGCCGGACAGGGCGTTTTCATACAGCTCGCAGACACAATGGGCCGCCGCGTACATATTGTCAGCCGTGCGGATTCCCAACTGCTCGGCGGCAACGAACCCATGTCGTGTATAGTAGTCCGGGTCGCCATACAGCACAATGGCGCGAAAACCCAGTTCACGGGCCGTGCGTCTGGTTGCTTCGATCAATGCGCCGCCGATACCCTTGCTTTGGTATTCCGGCAGTACGGAAATAGGCCCCAGGCTCACAACGTCATAGTCTTTCCCGTCATCACCCTGAATAATGGTTTTCACGCACACGACATTGCCGACAATTCTGCCCTCGTGTACCGCGACATAGTCCAGTTCGGGGACAAATGCCGGGCAATCGCGCATGACGTGCAGTATATAATGTTCAGTGCATCCGGGGGAATAGTGGTTCCAGAACGCTTCCCGCGTTACGTTTTCCGTTTCGCGGTAGTCAGCAGGGCGTTCTCTGCGTATTTCTCTATTCATAGTTTGGAACCTATACGGCATTGCAATTTCCCGGTAAAGGCCTTGCCGGTGGGCCAGTCCGTCTCGTTTGCCAGTTTCATATGCTGGAACCCCGCGCTGTGAAGCAGTTCGTTGTACTGCGCTTCTGAATACGCCTGCATGAGCGCGGAATATTCCGTAACATTTCCCGTCTCGGCATCCAGAATATAATAGCGAGTCATGGCGCTTGCCAGGGCTTCGTTCCAGAAATGCTCTTCCAGACACAGGTGGGGTTTTTCGGAGAAAAGCCCGGTTTCCATTGCCTGCCACGTGGATGGCAGGAAGCCGATATCCCTGATTGCGTCAAAGCTATGCGTTTCAATAAACAGCGTGCCGCCTGAGTGCAGGGCTTTGAACGCACTCTCCAGAATTGCGGCGGCATCAAGGCGGGAGAACGCATTGATTTCGCCAAAAAGTAACAGCACGGCGTCAAAACCTTCGGCAGCCTGAAAGCGTGTGATATCACCGAGGATGTAAGTGATGCTGTCCGCGCCGGGCAGGTTCCGCGCATAGTCGATGGACGCGGGAGAAAAATCCACGCCGGTGCACTGATGTCCGAGCGCACTGAGTCTGCTGGTATACAGGCCGGGGCCGCAGCCAAGATCCAGAACCCGTGCGCCGGTAGGCAGCTGCGCATGGATGAACGCCACCTGCGCGTCAATGGCCGATTGGGTCCGGCTGGCCCAGTCATGCTCCTGCGAAAGGTGGTTTTCCAGCATTCGGGCACTGAATGCCGGTTCATTCCATGGAATTTTCGACCATGTTTGCCAATCGGCCGGTGGGGTGTCCCGTTTGACGATGTGCCCTATGTTCATGATTACAGCTCGCTGTTCTAGGTTTTATTATCTGAGTGTTCCCTGTCCCCGGTGATGGCCGTAAAGCCCTGCTCACGATCCGGAGGGGAGGGCGGATACTCACGATTCAGACTGGCTGCGGGGGTAGTATTTCCCGGTACACGATTGCACCTCCACCCTGATCACACCCGTCATTTTCAACATATTCGGCGGATACGCCGTGCCCGCATGCTGCGGGGTGTATTTTTTGACAATGGCATCAAGCACGGAAATTTTTATGTCCGGGTCGTCAACCATAGAGGCGGAACCGCGAATAATGACACTTTTGTATTCCGTATTGGTATCACAGGGCTTTTCATCATCGTGAATAATGGAGAGCATGCTTTCGACTTCAAAGCCGACACGGCAGTTGTTCGTAATGTTTTGCAGCTTTTCCCCTACTGCCAAACCGTGAATATAAATGTATCCCTCGATAAGGACAAAATGTACCGGCGTAATGTAGGGGTAACCGTCTTCTCCAACAGTGGCCAGTCTCCCTACCAGTTCTGATTCCAGAATCTGCTGAACCTGTGACGCCGAAAGCGGATATTTTTTCATCCGTGCCTGCATGATGGCCTCCGTATATTTTGTCTCCGTATATACAAGGTTTTATACCTGTGTATAGGGGCAGATTGGCTGTTTTGAAGAAGACAGAGCAGGGATCACCGGGCACGCCGGGTGCGATCGGTTATGATGCCGCCTTGTGCAGCGACAATGAGTAAAGAGTATTAGAACTCATCCTTAATCTGGAGGCATCCGCCCGCGCTTTCGCGTTTGCCGGTATAGCCCTGCACGCCGAGATCAAGAGAGAGGGCTCGTTGCCGAAGGCTTGAAAGAAAGCCTGAGTTCGCCGATGCCGCTGCCGCCGGGGGGCTACATTGAACGGGCATGAAGCCGCTTCTACGATATGGATTTGGAAAACAGATGGATAATCAATATCCCGGCGATAATGAAAGCAAGCCCGACGAGCGCCGCCAGATCGAGTTTTTGTCCGAAAAAATACCAGCCGAGCGCCACAATAAGCGCCACGCCCACGCCGGACCAGACGGCATAGGCAATGCCCACGGGGATTGTTTTTATCGCCAGAGAAAACAGATAGAGCGAGACGCCATAGCCGATAAAAAGGCCGACTGTCGGCACGGGCCTGGTGAACCCTTCCGACAGTTTGACGGCGGCGGAAGCCAGCGTTTCACACAATATGGCGATAAACAGCAGAAGCCAATGCATCAACGTCCCTTATGGAAAGGTATTTTCACAAAAGTATGATGAGACTCGTCAAAAGCCGGAAGGTAAAGGATTTTTCTCACTATGCAGTTCCATATACCGGTGTGCGGCCTCCGTGCGGTTTGCCACTCCCAGCTTTTTATATACGCGCATCAGAGTCTTTTTTACGGTTTCAGGCGACACGTTCAGGCTTTTCGCAATGGCAAGGTTGGATTTTCCCTCAACTACATGCCGCATGACTTCCATTTCACGCGGGGCAAGCAGTTCCTTTGGAGCATCCTGCCGTCCCGTGGCACGGGTTATGCGTTCTGCCAGCGTCAATACAGCAGCAAGGTGGGCGTCTTCCCGCGCAGTACGCTTGAGGAGCCGTAACAGCGGGACTATATCGGGGCCGTATTCGGCCAGGGGCAGAATAATACCGTCAGGCCGGGAAAGTTCCAGTGCTTCACGCAAAAGTTCCAGCGCCTCGTTCTGGCTACGCGCGTGCCAGACAGCAATGGCTTTGAGGGTTTTGCCGTGGATATGGGAAAACAGGCACTCAAGCGGGGCGGAAGCAACGGGGATTTCATCAGCCAGAGACAGTACTCGCTGGTAGTCGCCTTGCAACAGCAGCGCCTTGCCGTAAATGGTAAGGCTTAACCCGAAAACCTGTGGCAGGGAATTGTGGGGAGGATCGTATATTTCACCGTTCCGCAGCCATTCGGGGATTGCGTCTACCTTGCCGAGCACCGCGTTGATATAGCCGATCGCCATATCAATACAGTCAAAATGCTCGGTAACGCCAAGCTGCTCAACGTGAAGTCGCGGAATATCCAGAATCTGCAACGCTTTTTGTGATTCGCCCGAAATGAGAGAAATACGCGCCAGACAGAAAACTGCGGATAGCGCAGCGGCCACATGCCGGGCCGCACCGCAACAGTTCAAGACTTCACGCGCCAGTTCTCCGGCTGTGGCGAATTCTCCCCGTTCCAGCCAGCATTCGGCACGGGCGGCTTTTTCCCCGCCTTTTGTTGTGCCGTTAGTCAGTTTGTTGCAGAGATGCCAGTGTTGTTCGGTCAGTTCCAGCAGTTCTTCATAGCGCCCGGCATCGCGAAGGGTGATAAAGGAAATACTCGGGCTGCCGTAACTCCATGCTGTCGAATCACTCAAAACAACGGATGGCCCGTCAATAAGGCGGCATGCTTCTTCATAGTGGTCACGCAGCGCCCATGCATCGTTGAACACGGACAGGCCGCGAATGACTTCAAATTCTCCCCGCAGCCGTTTTCGCATGAATTCGGGAATATCCGGGGCGTTGCGAAAGCGTTCCTCGGCTTCATCCAGCATGGAAACGGCGCGGGCGTCATTCCATAAAACAAGGCACATCAGCACAAAGGCCAGGTAGCCCATGGGGTTTTGCAGGCGGATATGCCAGGGGATTGCCGTTGTCGCGGCAAATATTTCATCCTGAAAGAACACAAAGCCCTTGTCGTATTCCGGCAGCAAAAACATATCCAGAGCACGTTGCAAGTCTTCGTCTCGCCCAGCCTGAACAAGAAGGCGAAAAGCGGCAATAACCTCTTGCCGTTCCGCGCAGCATTCTCCGGCCAGACGGCATAGGGCGGATGTATCTATCCGGGCGGCGTGGCCCAGTTCTTTACGCAGAAAATCCCTGAAAATAGCATGGAACTGATAGCGCTCCCTTTGTGTGTCAAACGTAAGAAAAGGGTTTTTATCGCGCAATGTCCGCAGGTTGGCTGTACTGTGCGGAAGCGTCGCAATTGCCTGCGCGTCCTGATCGGTAAAACTTTCCAATACGGAAAGGCGCATCAGTAAATCCCGTTCTTCAGGACTGTACGCGGCGAAAACAGCCGCCAGCAATGAGTCGATATTTTGCGATTCGATAAGGCTGCCGCTGGCCTGCCAGCTTTGCAGACAAAGCCAGAGTGCAGCGGGCCAGCCTTCGCTGTATTTTTGCGCTTCAATTGCGGCTGCATTTTCGCTGATGCCGTGCAAACGAAAGAATTCTCTGGTTTCTGTTTCGGAAAAGGCAAGAATATCTTGCTCAAAAACCGTTGCGTATTGTTTGATACATAATTCTACCAGAGAAATTTCCGGGCGGATGCGCGAGAAGAGAACTATGCGAAAATTCGGTATATTGGCCCGGACAGCCCTTTCCCAAAAGCCGAACAGGGCCGTGTCCGTAATCAGGTGACAGTCGTCAAGAAGCAGGCATGCCGGGGTGGTCAGGCTGGTCAGGCTGTGCAGCAGATCAAGAGCCTGCCGCCATTGTGAAGCCGCTGCGGGAAAGCCGAGCCGTAGCATGGCCGGGGCGATACTCATTCCCTGTGCTTCAAACTGCCTGAACATGTCATGCCACAGAAAAGGCGCATCGTGCGGGCCGGTGGGGGTGGCGTAGTAATAGGTGCTGCCGTCAAGGGATTCGGCCAGTGACCGCGCAAGGGTCGTCTTGCCATAGCCCATGGGCGCGACAATCGCCGTCAGGCTGTATTGCCTGACGGCGTTCAGGATTGTATCTGTTACTTCCCGGCGGGGTAAAAATGTGGCTTGTGAAGGCATGATGCTCCTGCTGTTGTGACACAATCCGTTAACAATTTAAAGCCGTCATGTACAGGTTTTCAGTTGGCCCCTTCGCTGGAATGACTTTGTTTTGCAGCGTTCTGTAAGTGATTGGGCAAATCGGTGTATTCTTTTATCGCATACGCCGTATTGTTTTCAGGATGGTGCCTGCCATTGCCCGGAAGCCGTACGGGGTGGCGTCGCCGGATTGGTCTTTCATGCACCGCAGAGCCATAAAGTGTGGCCTGACAGGTGAACGTAGCTCCATCAAGGCGCTATATTGTTGTAGATTGCCTGATCAAACGCGTCGTAAGAGTATCCATTACCTGCTTTACGGATCATGACGATACCTGGAAATTCAAGATGCGGTCCGGCAAGAGGGATGTTTTCTTCCGCCGCCATGTCGAATATGCGCTTTCTTGTCGCAATCGCTGTTTCTGGCGTTTCATCAAAAATGACGGTTAGAGAAGGGTTGGCGAATTGATAGAGAGGAAAATGCACCAGATCGCTCATCAGTAGCAGACTGTCGCTGCCGTGTGTGACTTTGAGTACGGTATTCCCGGAAGTATGGCCGGGGGCGGCGATGGAAAAAATACCGGGGAGAATCGGTTCCAGGCGTAAAGGGTTTGAATCTGGCGCCATACGCGGCAGCAAAGCGCAGTTCGGGACTTGTCCGGTAGCTAGCGAACTCCGTTTCAGATATAAAAATTTCGGCACGGGGAAAGGCTGGTTCGCCATCTTTGAGGAGCCCGCCGACATGATCCGCATGGTAGTGGGATATAACAACCGCATCTATGTCGTGCATGCGTATTCCGGCACTGGCAAGAGCGGACGCCAAAGCACCGCCGCCAGCGCCTTCGGGCATGCTCGTCTCGCCAAAACCCGCATCAAAAAGAATTGTTTTCCCGCCCATCGTGATAACAAAGAGATTCAAATATGGCACCTTTTTCGGGAAAAAGGTACCAAAAGTTTGCGGACTTCCTCGTATTTGGCGAGACAACGCTGAAAAGAGAAATCCCGAAAGTCCGCTAATAGCTTGACTTTCGGGGTTCTACCGAACTTAATCGGATGAACTGATGGTGGAGGCGGCGTCCACGTAATTTCTAATGTAATATAGTGTAATTACTTACTATAAAAAATTAAAAATTTTTAGTTACTCAAAATTATACTCAATAGAGTGCTTGTCATCGATAGTGGATGACGGACCTGAGTTCGATTGTGAAGATTCAAATTGAGGAATTCACGCTGGAGAGCAATAAAAAAGTGCCGTTGTCGCTGTTAAGTTCAAAATAGCAAGAAGTTTTGGCAATCATGGCTTATTCTTTAGCTGGGCTCCAGGCCTCTTCATTGACATTGAACCAAGAAAGGCAACACACCAGATAATCGCCGTGACTATGCCGAAAAATGTAAGAGCAAAATAGAGCACGAGTATTTCTCCTTTGGTTCAAAGGACTCTGCATAGGAACATATTCCTGTACGGGAGAAATATCAAGGCCAGGGTTGATTTGGAAAGATTCAAAACCGTGGAGTTTGAGCAAAAGGCAGATTATTCCCACTTGAAAGGAGGGCGCGGGTTTTTAGAGTTGTAGAGACTTAAATGAAGGAGTCTCTGTCATCCCCCTGTGACTCATCCGCCGGTAGAATAGAGGCGAGTTCATCTTCAATATCAATCCCATAAGATGCAGCAAGTTGTGCAAGCATAACGCCAAAAGTCCCGCGCAACTCCCCAAGGGCTGAAGCAAATTCCCAGCTTGCCCAGTGCCCCCATGAGCCAGCGTATCGTAAAAAATCATGCTCTTTGCGTTCATTGCGATTCATCCTATCAAGAAACTTTCGACAGGCGATTCTCATGGCTCGAATATAACCGGATAAAGTCTCATCATCAGTGGTGCGTTGCAGTTGCGTGGTCAAAAAAGAGCGAATGTCTAACACAGAATGCACACAATGACCGGGGCATTCCATCTCGCTAGGAACATAAAGGACTCGCTTATCTTCAAGAAAAATGACGACATCGCGCGAAATTTTACGACTAGATTCTGTTGGAATCCATGAAATAGAAAAAATTGGACATCCTATGCCTGTGATTCTGTTGCGTATAATATCAAGGTATTTCATATTATAAATATTAGTCACCCAAATTTGAACCACACATGAACTTGAGTTCAATGGGAAAAGTTAAATTTGTAGGTAAGGGTTAAAAGTTACTT
>JAJDHY010000074.1 GCA_030266385.1 Desulfovibrio sp. OttesenSCG-928-I05 | reverse complement strand
GCCCAAGGCCCGCAACGAGACAGACGATCATTACAAGCTGTTTCATGGCACGCACTCCATAAAAAAAGACCGCACGCGGCAGTCTTCATATCCCCTCATGCGGGGAGGGGCCTGAGAGCATTGGCCCGTCGCGGTCATTCCATACCAACACACAAACCGGATCATCCGTGCGCTTCATCTGTGACCGGATATGCCGCACAAGGAGCACAAACAGGGCAAAGCAAAGACGATAACGCGACAGAAAGCAGGGATACCATGTCCCCGCGCACGCACGAAGGGCCGGACTATTCGCCTATTCCTGTTCTTCTTTCCCGCCGGTGGCGTTGAGAAACACTTTGCCGGAACGCTTTTCGTCGACCTGCGGCACCTGCAACCCGATGCGCGACACATGGTTGACGAGGATGGGACCGGAAAGGCTGATCGAGGTTTCTTCGGGTTTTCCGGGCGGAATATTGACGGTGACAAGCACAGCGACCTGTTCGCGGCTGTCTATCTGCAACAACGTCTGTTCCGCATCACCCACCTTGATCTGGAAGTCGGGCAGGAAGCTGTACGGATCGGCCACCAGCAAGCCAAGGGTGGGGTCGTCCATACTTTGCAGCACCAAAAAAGGCGTATCAGGCCGTATCTGAAGCAGGGTGAAATCTTTCTTGTCCTCAAAGCCGATAAGGCCCTTGGGGAAATGAATCACCTTGTCCATCTGCACGGTCTGTTTACCGAGCCTGGTGTCGATTACTTTTTCGCCGGAATTTGCCATAGCCTCGTTGCCGCCAGTAAATCGTTCTTTTCGGTTGCCAGCGCCTGCCGGTTTTCTTCCTTGATACGCAGGTACACTTCTTCGCGATACACCATCATGTCACCGGGCACGTCAATGCCCAGCTTTACCTGCCGGCCCTGCACGCTGAGCACGGTGATGGTGACGTCGTCTCCCAGATGGAGGCTCTCACCGGCTTTTCGGGTCAAGATCAGCATAGCGCGTCCTATACCATGAATTAGTGTAAACGCAAAGCCGGGACGCCGGGGGAAAAGGACCGCCCTCTTCCCCCGGCGCATTGCATATTAAATAAAGTTGGAAAGGTTCATCTGCATGATCATGGACGACGACTTCAAAACCATGTTGTAGGCCAGCTGCTGCTGCGCCAGCTTGGTCATAAGCGTTGTCACATCCACGTCTTCTATCTTGCTCATGTTGTCCGTTTCCGAGAGTTCGCGCATTGAAAGGTTTTCAAAAACGACGCCGACCCGGTTTTCACGACCGCCCACCTCGGCGAGCTTGGTGGTCACTATCTTGAGACATTCTTCAAGCGCGCCCAACCCTTCCTGCAACATTTGCTGGTTGTTTGTTTCCGCGCCGGTGACCAGCTTGCCGATCACGTTCATGAGGTTGTCGCTGTATCCGGTGCCGCTGCCGAGAGCCTTTTCGTTATCAGTATACGCGCTCTGGTATACGCCGCCGAAAATATCCTTGCCCAGGGTATTGATGGTCACCGTATCACCGGGGGAAATTTCCATCTTGAGGTCCGCGCGGTGCGGCTTGATGACAAACTGGTCGCCGGGCGCTGCCGGGACCGCGTCAAGTTCAAGATAGCCGCCCGCCACGGGAAGCTTCAGCGGAACCTGGGGGTCTTCCACATAACCTTCGGACCAGTTGCTGCCGTCGTCCAGGCTGTAGGAATAGTGCAGCTTCTGCGGTGGCCCGGCCTCTATATCCCGGATGCGTACCGCGATATCACGCGTGAAATACCCTTCGGCCGTAGCGTTGGGCGCGGAACCGACAGCGTTCTGATACGTGGTGATAACCCGGTTGTCGTTGTCGTCGCCCTTGTACTGCCCGGTATTATGGACATAAAGCCAGGTGCCGTTACCGTTCTCGTTAACGTTGGTTGTATCCACAGCCGACACGTTGGTGACCGTGGTCAGCGGGGAGCCGTCCTTTTCCAGAAACTTGACGGTAATGCCGTTGCCGAGGTCCATCTCATTATCACCGTTGGCCATGGTGCCGGTCTTCCAGGTGGCACCACCGTCAGAAGAATACCGGAAGCCCAGTCCGCCCGCGCCGGGAGGAATGGTGCCGTCCTCGGTAAACTGCACGACAACGCTCTTGTCCGAACCGCCTTCAACGGCATAGCGGACATCTTTCATATCCTCGTGATTGCTGAAGGCTGTCAGAACTTTTTCATAGGGCTGGGCCTTTGTCTTGTGCCCGCCGAATATGTACTGGCCCGCGTACGAGGTATTGCCGAGACTGATCATGGAATCCAGCAGTCCGCGCAGGGATTCGGCCACGCCTTCGCGCTGGTCAGCCGAAGGCGTTCCGGTGGCGATGGAAAGCGCATCCGTCTTGGCCTTGGTGATAAGCTCGTCCAGCTGCATCAACGTGGTATCCGTCAGGTTCAGCCACCCGAGCGCTGTGCCGGTATTGCGCTTGTACTGGGTAATATTTTCCAGAGACGAGCGGTATCCCAACACCCTGGCTATACCGGCCGGGTCGTCGGAAGGGCGGTTGATGCGCTTTTCCGACGAACCCTGCAGGTTGGATTCCATGAGGTCAGCCAGGTTGGTGTTCATATTGGTAACGAACGTCGAGTACATCTGGCGTTGCGATATGCGTGTCATAATCGTCTCCTGCCCGGTTCATCCGGGTTCATCCGGGCCGGACCGTCACGATCCGGCGTGGCGGGGCCGTGCCCGCCTACTGCTTCAGTCCGATGACGGTTTGCAGCATCTGGTCCGCCGTGGTGATAAGCTTCGCGGCGGCCTTGTACGAATTCTGAAACTTCACAAGGTTGGTCATTTCTTCATCAAGGTTCACACCCGAGTTGGCATCCTGGGTATCCCGCAGATCCTGGGCGACGGCTCCGTAAAACGCCGTCTGGTACTTGGCGTTTCTGGTATCGGCACCCACCTTGGTTACGATGGAGCCATAGAAATCGCCAATGGTCTGCGTGGTGGTCGCCCCGCCCTTGGTGCCGATCTGTACCTGCTTTTCCGACAGGTTGGCGAGTTCCCGCGCGGTTTCCTGGTCGCCCGCGTTGCCTTCGCCCGCGCCGTTGACCTTACCGGCGTTGATCATGTTGAGATCGTTAGCCACCCGGTCGGTGATGGCGATATCCCCGGAACCGCTTCCCTTGAAAAAGGTGTTGAGGCCGAGCCCCGCCAGCAGGCCGGAGGTATCGTCGCCGAACGCGAAACTGTGGCTTTCCGGGTCCTTGGACGAGATTTCCAAACGGCCGTCAGTGTTGATCGACGCAGTGACATAGGGGCCTATGGCGCTGGCATTGATTTTATCGCACACATCCTGAAGGCTGTCGCCGGTGACCGGCGGAGGCCCTTCTGAACCCTTGACGAAGTTGATATTGCACGCGGCCTCGGAACCATTGGGCAACAGAACGGGTTCACCGGTCTTCTGGTCATAGATGGCCATGGAAAAGTTGCCATCCTGAAGCTTGTCCCAGAAATCAAGTCCCGACATACTGCTGGCCAGAGGAACGCCGGTCGGCAGATCGACCTTGTAATCGCCCAGCATATACGTGCTCTTGGACAGCCCGACGCCCTGGGAATGGATACGGTTCACTTCCCAGATCAGTGCCTTGGCAAAGGAATCCACCTTTTCGCGGTATTCGCCAAGCTGCGTATCGCGGAACAGGAAATCCGCCGCCATCTTGCCGCCGGTAAGGCGGCGGCTGTTTTCTTCGCCGTTGGCGAAAGTCTGCGGCGTGATGTTGATCAGCCCCGTGGTGGGGGAATTCCAGTACACGCCGGACTTGGGCACGATGGTAAAACGGTCTCCCGCAAGCAGGGTACCGCTATCTTCAAAACTGATACCGAGGTCCTTGACCTCTTCCGAATACTTGTCGGTACGCGCGGGAAAAAGCAGATCGTTACCCGCTTCGTCCTTCATCCAGGTACGCCCGCCGTCGAGAGAAACGCGGTACATAGCCGTACCGGCAGGAGGAGGCACTGCACTGGAATCGGCTACCGTACCGTTACTGACGATTTCAATGGTATATTCGGATTCGTCAGAGCCGGTATACTTGATATCGCCCGTGTATTCATCGACACCGGGGACAGGCCGGGTAATCAGCTTTTTCTCGGTCTGCGGTCCGTGAAATTCGAGCGAATAGGAAACGCCGTCTTCCACCAGACTCATGCCCGCCCTGGTGCTGACCTTGTAATTGCCGCCGCCACGGTCGATGACGTCGATATCGATAATCTCGGCCAGTTGGCGCACCCGGAGATCACGCTGATCCATCAGGGTGTTGGCGTTATTCACGCCCTTTTCGTGGTGGATGGCGATCTGGCGGTTCAGTTCCGCAATTTCACTGATCAGCGTATTCGCTTCATCAACGTTGGTCTTGATAATGCCGTCGATCTGGCTCTGCAGGGCGGCCATGGAGCCTTCCGTTTCCCGGATGAACCCGGCAAGGGTTTCCGCCGTGGCAAGCAGCGCCGCACGGTTGGAGGTGGAAGAACCGTCACCGGAAAGATCGTGCCAGGCGTTGAAGAACGCGGACAGATTGCTGGAAATGCCGACGGAATTGGACTCGTTGAACAGGGATTCAACGGTCTCCAGCAGTTCGAGCTGTTCGTTCCAGCGACTTTCCATGCCGGACTGGTGCAGGTAATTGCGTTCAACAAAGCTGTTGAACATGCGGTACACTTCCGCCGCGCGCACGCCCTGCCCCATTTGGCCGGGCCTGAAATCCAGACTGGGATATTCTTCAAAACGCACGATTTGCCGTGAATACCCGAGGGTATTCACGTTGGAAATGTTATTGCCCGTGGTCTGAATGGCGGTCTGGTTCGCAAAAAGCGCCCCTGCCCCCATGTTCAGAATGGAGTTAACGCTACTGGCCATTACAACCTCCCGCGGATAAGGGCGGCGTCAGGCCGCGATTCACGGTAGGTACCCTTCTTGCCGTAAGTAAGCTGGGCCTTGGGCGTCACCTGATCGTGCAGGTAGTTCAGCAGCGCATGGTTCTGGTCCAGAAGGGCCAGAGAAAGTTCGGTGTTATGGGCGGCCTGACGCGCGGCCTTTTGTTCGGCATCGTCAATGGACGCCAGCAGCACGCGGATGGCATCGCCTTCTTCCGGAACGAGCATGTCCGCGTATTCGGCAAGCCGGGTGCCCTGCATGACACTCTTCACGTCGCTGCGTTCGACCGCGAGCTGGCGCAGAAGCTCGTGAATGGAGAATTCGAGACTGCCCACGGCATCCGTATCGCCCTTGCACAGCAGGGAAAACTCTTCCTCAAGCAAGGAATACAGCAGTTCAAAGCCCTTCCATTGCCTGACGAGGTTATCGTGGATTTGCGCGTACGTACTCATATGAATTCTCCCGGCTCATGCTGTGCGGCCTGTATATTTTCGGGCAATTGTTGCCGATAGCTTCCGCTTGCCCAATATTTTGCAATTTTTGTGCCGCGTATCAGGTTCGCAAATCCAGCCCACTCGGAACCGCGCCCGAAGCAGCCGCCGCGTTGCCGCTTTCCTGAATGCCGCCCCAGGCTGTCAGCGGTTGCGGGCCGCGCCCTTGTGCCGGATTCCCGACGGGGGCCGTATCACGCGGGGGGAGCGCCGCATTGCTGCCGCTCACTGCATCAGAAAGCGCCCCGATCTGCGCCGGGGACGCATCGATGGTCGCGGCGCGTTCCGCCGCCTGGGCGGCGAGTTGCGCCTGCACGGCCACGGTCGCGGGGTGCGCCTGAGGCCCCGTCGTTCCGGAGGGAGCGGGAGCAGCGTTTTCCTTGCCGTCGGCCAGAGCATCCGGCAGTTCGCGCGGCATGCGTACCGTTGACGGAGCACCCTTGCCGGGCGCGCTCACGCGGCCCATCGTGGACCGGGGGGTAGCACCGCTGGCCACGATGCGCGGTTCCGCGCCGGGGGCCACATAGTGCGGTTGCCGTCCCACCGCGGGACCGGCCATGGCGGCGGCCATGCTTTCCGGCGACATGCTGGTTTCAAGTTCTTCCGACAATTCAGCCAGCGCCTGCTTCAGCAGCGTTTCGGTATCCGGCGCTTTTTCCCGGACAGGCTCCGGCGCGGCGACTTCTTCCACGGGGCTGTAAAGATCCTGCGCGGCCAACTGCCGTTCTCTGGCGGCGTCAAGGGATTCACGCGTGGTGGCCAGCGCGATGGGTTCGCGAATGCCGCCGGGGGTGGTGCCCCTGCTCGCGTCGGAAAGCTTCTGGCTGAGTTGTTCCTTGAGCATGGCCGCAAGGCCGATGCCGCCGGCTTCCGTCATTTTCTTGGCGAGTTCCGTATCGAACATGGACTGATACGTTTCCTCGTCCTTGCTGTGCAGGTAGCCTTCTTTGGGAACGTTCTTGCGCATCTGTTCCCACATCTTCTGGATAAAGATGGATTCAAACCCGTCGCAGGCTTCCTGGAGCTTTTCATCTTCGGTGCGGGAATCGCCAAGGCGCTTTTTCAGGGAATCGACGGCCAGCTTCTTCTGGACCGGATCATCCATGAACGCCGACTGCATGACGGCTTGGGTATCAATGGGAGAGGACAACATCAGATCACCTCCAGGCTCGCATGCAGCGCGCCGGCCGCTTTCAGCGCCCTCAGGATCGAGATGAGGTCGCGCGGCGTCGCGCCGAGAGAGTTGAGACCGTCCACCATTTCCTGCAGGGTGGCACCTTCGACAATATTCAGGTTGCGCTGTTCTTCACGGATATTGACGTCCGTCTGGGGCGTGGCCACGGTGGTACCCGAACTGAAGGGACCGGGCTGCGAGACATCCATGCCTTCGGCCACGACCACTTGCAGGTTCCCGTGGGCCACGGCCACGCGGGAAATGCGCACATCCCGTCCCAGCACCACGGTGCCGGTCTTTTCATCCACCACCACGCGGGCGGCGGAATCGGGCGTTACTTCGACGTTTTCAATGGAAGCCATGAGCGGTACCATGTTGCCGATAAAATCGGGGGGAATCCTGAGTTCCACGGTGGAAGCATCCAGCGCGCTGGCGAAAGTGCCGCCCAGCACGTTGTTCACCCGGTCCACCACCTGATTGGTGGTGGTGAAATCAGCGGCGTTCATGGAGAGAACCAGCTTGTCCTGATCGTTGAACTTGAAAGGAACCGCGCGCTCCACAATGGCCCCGCCGGGGATAAGCCCTACGGTGGGGATGTTCTTCTGGGCGCTGGCGGCGGAACCACCGGCGCTGAAACCGCCGATCACGAGGTTCCCCTGAGCCAGGGCGTAAATCTTGCCGTCAACACCCGTAAGCGGGGTCTGGATAAGCACGCCGCCCAGAAGGCTTGTGGCATCGCCGAGGGAAGAAACCGTCACATCCAGCTTGGTGCCGGGCTTGGCGGAAACAGGCATGCGCACCGTAATCATGACCGAGGCCACGTTCTTGGGCTTCAACTGGCTCTGTTCCACGGAAACGCCCATATTTTCCAGCATGTTGGCCATGGACCGCATGGTGAAGGTGGAATCCTTCTTGTCGCCGGTTCCTGCGAGGCCCACCACAAGACCGTATCCCACCAGCTGGTTATCCCGCACGCCGCTGAACGTCGCGATATCCTTGATGCGGACGGCATGGGCCGGAACCGGAGCCAGAAAGGCTACCAGAAGCAGAATGCCGAAGCCGTACAAAGCCGTGCGGGTAAGGGTTCTTTGGATAGGATTCATGATATACCTCGTAGTGTGTCGCTTTCCGGCCCCTGTCATGAGCTGGTGCAAAATGTATTCCTAGAGCGTTTCAACTT
>JAJDHY010000073.1 GCA_030266385.1 Desulfovibrio sp. OttesenSCG-928-I05 | reverse complement strand
CCGGGTGAAAAGTTTTATTTTGCAGCGCTGGGTGAGAGTGCGATATAGCCTTTCCCGGAGACATCAGAAGGGGCTGTAACGGTCATCAGCCCGAAAAATTTTCCATAGCCCCCGCGCAGTGAGCGCGGCGAGGGCGAAGCCCGCAGCGCAGCGGGGCAACGCACAGTAACCATACGCCACCACCCCTATCGCGGGGTGCAGGGGGATCATCCCCCTGCCGGGGAATCCAAGGGGGCAGCGCCCCCTTGCCCGCCGGAGGCGCTCCCAAGGAGATACACAATGGCTCACATCACGACCATCGAAGGGCAGATGAATGCTTCCGGTCTTCGCATTGCGATTCTGGCGGCGCGGTTTAACGATTTTATTGTTGACCGTCTGATCAGCGGGGCGGTGGATTATCTTTCCCGTCACGGTGGTGAGCGGGATAACCTGACCATTATCCGGGTACCTGGTGCCTTCGAGATGCCGGTTGTTTGTGCCAGGCTGGCCAAATCCGGCAAATACGACGGCATTCTGGCGCTGGGCGCGGTTATTCGTGGTTCCACGCCGCATTTTGATTACGTGGCCAGCGAGGCCACGAAGGGTTTTGCCCATGTCATGCTGGAAAGCGGCGTCCCGGTCGGGTTCGGGCTGCTTACCACGGACAATATTGAACAGGCGGTTGAACGGGCCGGAACCAAGGCCGGGAACAAGGGCGTTGACGCGGCCGCCGCGCTGCTGGAAACCATCCGGGTTCTGGAGCAGATCTGATATGGCGGGAAAGAACCCTACGCGCCGCGCTGAGCGGGAACTGGCGTTCCAGGTCCTGTACGGTCTGGAATTCGCGCCTGTGACGACGCGCGCGGAACTGATAAAGGCCTTTCACGAAGCGCCTTCCAAGAAGAATGACGAAAAGCAGGCTGCCGAACAGGCTGCTGAACTGGCGCAGGCTTCTGCGACAAAACGCCGGAGCAAAAAGGCGGAACCGGAACCCGCGCCGCCCCTGCCGCTGCCTGAAGGCTTTGCCTGGGAACTGGTGGAAGGCGCATGGGGCAAGCAGAAGGATCTTGACGAACGTCTGGCGCGGTTTACCCGCAACTGGCGGCTGGAACGCGTGGGCAAGGTGGAAATCACCCTGTTGCGGCTGGCGCTCTTTGAGCTTTTGTTCAGAGACGACATTCCGCCCAAGGTGACCATCAACGAGGCCATTGAGCTTTCGAAACAGTTCGGGGATGAAGGTTCCCGCGCGTTCGTCAACGGCATTCTGGATGCGGCGGCCAAGGCGGCCGAGAACGGGGAACTGTAGAGGCTGACCAGCCGTGTAGCACGGTTTTGAAAGGGGAACTGCCCCGGAGGCAGCGTATATGACTGACGCCGGATGGCCGCTTGCGGGGATTTTTCACCGCTTCGCGGCCATCTGGACCATTGGGACGAAGCGCAGCATACAACCTTGCGGCGGATGACCGCCATGGCGGGTCACGATGCGGACAGAGACGAAAGTAGCGACGGAACGAGCGAAGCAAAAGGATGCGGCACGTCGGCCCGATCCCGTCTGCCGGAGCAGGCGGATGTTTTTCGGCGGCATGCTTGCGGCGCTGCTGACCGCATGCGGTGGCCGCACCGGCAATACTGCCGCGCCGGGAACGGACGATGCCGTCAGCCTTGACGAACTGGCCAGGGGCATGCCGGAACTGCGCGATGCGCGGGAAAGCGTGCTGATCAGCAAAAATCCGGCCCGCCTGTCCGGCGCGGAGATCCGGGATACGACGTTGAAGGCCGTATCCATCAAGGATGCGACCGTCAAAGGAGCGCGGTTTACGGATTGCCATCTGCCGGATATGTCGGCGGAAAACATCGTGTTCGAAGACTGCGTGTTCACCGGGACGGCGATCAGAGAGGGAACCTTCAAAAACACGCGTTTTGTGAACTGCTCTTTTCTCCGTTCGACCATCGATGACTCCACACTGACGGACTGCCTGTTTCAGGGCGGCGTTTTTGACGGGCTCCGGGCGGAAAGGAAGCACCCGGAAATCAACGCGTGCACCTTTGATAACACGACCTTTGACGGCAGCGTTTTTTCTTACTGGTATGCGATCGGCAATACCAAAGGGAATCTGCGGTTCAAAAACATCACGAAGGTGGAAGGGCACAACCATTCCGGCTGGGCGCTGCTGCATGGAGTGGATGTTAGCGTGACCTTTGAGGATTGCGACATACGCGACGC
Organism: Desulfovibrio sp. OttesenSCG-928-I05; assembly: GCA_030266385.1. GTDB lineage: Bacteria > Desulfobacterota > Desulfovibrionia > Desulfovibrionales > Desulfovibrionaceae > JAJDHY01. The sequence goes on along the minus strand of JAJDHY010000073.1, from coordinate 5,562 downwards.
GGGGCTTGTGTACCTCACGTTCGCGTCGAGCGCGACGGTCCGGAACTGCACATTTTCCAGAAGTACCATTTCCGGCGGGGACAAGAGTGTGATTGTTCTTGAAAACTGCCGGTCCACCGGGCCGTTCACCCTGTATTCGAAAGGCCGGGCGACCTTACGTTCCTGCACCTTTGCTCCCGGATTCAAAATAATGGGCCAGCCGGATCTGACCCTTGAAAACACAGTGCTCCCCTGAGCACGGACAGATTCGTATGGAACTGGAACTCTGGCTTGTCGCGCTGCTCTGCGCCATGTTTTTCCTGACGGGCATCATGGACGGCATTTCCGGCGGCGGCGGGTTGATAACCCTGCCTGTCCTGCTGCTGACCGGTCTGCCCCCGGAAGTTGCGTTCGGCACCAACAAGGTTATCGCCTACACCGGGATGAGCGTTTCTCTCGGAAACTACGCCCGCAGCGGCTTTGTCGCCTGGAAAACAGCGCTTACAGGCATTCCGCCCATGGCGCTCGGGGCCGTTCTGGGTGCGAAAATGCTGCTCAGTCTGGATAGCGCGATGATCGGCAAGATTGTGGTGCTTCTGCTGCCCATCGGCATTCTGGCCACCTTTATGCCGAAAAAGGAAAAGGCGAGCCGGGACCTGCTTTCTGCGGACCTGTATGTCCGGCTGCCGATCATCTGTTTTGTGCTCGGGTTTTATGAAGGGTTTTTCGGCCCCGGCAGCGGCACGTTCATGACGCTGGCCTTCCATGTGTTCCTCGGCCTCGGGCTTATCCATTCCGTAGCTACCGCGAAAATGATCATGATGGTGGGCGGTATTGGCGGGATGATAGTTTTTCTGCTCGGCGGACACGTGAACTGGCTTCTTGCGCTGCCCTGCGCGGCGTTCAATATTGCGGGCAATTTCATCGGCAGCAACTATGCCATGCGTTTCGGTACCGGGCTGGTCCGGCGTTTTCTGCTTTTTTCCCTTATTCTGCTTTTCATCTCCCTGATCTGGAAATTCTGGATCGAAGGATAATCAGGGCTCGTCATGGAACTTGAACTGTGGGTCGTCGCACTGCTCTGCCTTGCCTATTTCAGTGCCGGATATATCGACAGCATTGCGGGCGGCGGCGGGCTGCTCACCATTCCGGCCATTCTTCTCGCCGGGGTACCGGCGGATCTGGCCATCGGGACCACGAAACTTTCAGCGACTTTCGGCATGTCCATGGCGCTACGCAACTACGCGCGCAGCGGACTTGTCATCTGGAAAGCAGCGACTGCGGGCGTTCCCGCCGTCATACTCGGCTCGATACTGGGAAGTAGCGCCCTGCTCAGCATGAGCAATGAAATGATCGGCAAGGTCGTTGTCTTTCTCCTGCCCCTCGGCATTCTTGTGACCTTTCTGCCCAAGGAAGATAGAGGGGAGCGGGAACCGAGCGCCCGTCAGCTCTACGTTTACCTCCCGCTTGTCTGTCTGGTGCTTGGGTTTTATGAAGGATTTTTCGGTCCCGGAGCGGGCAGTTTCATGCTCATGGCACTCCATTTCATGCTCGGTTTCGGCATGCTCGCCTCTTCCGGCACCATGAAGCTGCTCAATGTGACCGCCACGGGGGCCGCGTTGATGGTCTTTATCTATCAGGGAAAGGTGCTGTACCTTCTGGCCATTCCCCTTACCATTGCCGCTGTTTCTGGCAACTATTTCGGCAGCCGTTCCGCCATCCGTGTCGGACCAAAGCTTATCCGGAAAATCCTGGCAGTTTCGCTGTCACTGCTTTTTGCCTCGCTGATCTACAAGATCTGGTTTGATAGTTGAACGCGGCCTGTTTACGCATGGTCCCTTTCTCATGGTGCGCCCCCGCTCTTGCATTTCCGCGAAGTTCAGTGCATCAACAGAAAAAAATTGAGGAGTCGACGCTATGAGCAATCCCATGGTCCTGCTGGAAACCACGTCCGGCGACATTCTGCTGGAACTTTTCCCGGACAAGGCGCCGGATACCGTTGCGAACTTTCTGTCCTATGTGGACGAAGGCTTTTACGCCAACACCATATTCCACCGCGTAATCAAGGATTTCATGATCCAGGGCGGCGGGCTGACCATGCGCCTGGAAGAAAAACCCGTGACCCGCGAACCCGTTAAAAACGAAGCGGCCACCGGCCTTAAAAACGAACGCGGCACCATCGCCATGGCCCGGACCATGGACCCGCACAGCGCAACCGTGCAGTTCTTCATCAATACCGAAGACAACCCCAACCTCGACCACACGAGCGAGAGCATTTCCGGTTACGGTTACTGCGCCTTTGGCAAGGTGGTGGAAGGCATGGACACGGTGGATAAAATCCGCAAGGTAAAGACCAAAGCCAGCGGCATGCACGACGATGTGCCCGTGGATTCCGTGCTTATCACCGGGGCCAGCCGCTTCGAAGTGTAAGACACGCACGCGTGAAACGCCCGGCCTTTCCCTGCGCCCCGAAAAAGGAACAGGACAAAAGCCGGAGAGTCCTTACGACACAAGGGGATGCCAGGCGGCATCCCCTTGTTGCGATGAACGTAGCGCCCGCTACCATTCCTTGAAAACGACCCACGAGCCCAGAATAATAAACCCGAACCCGACGATATAGTTCCACTTGATAGGTTCGTGCAGGTAGAACACGGAAAAGCCCAGAAAGACCGTCAGGGAAAGCGCTTCCTGAATGGTCTTGAGCTGGGCCGCACTGAAATAGCCGTAGCCGTAGCGGTTGGCGGGCACCTGGAGGCAGTATTCAAAAAACGCAATGCCCCAGCTTGCCAGAATGACCAGAACAAGCGATGCGGACCGGTATTTAAGGTGTCCGTACCACGCGAAGGTCATGAACAGATTGGAGCAGAGCAACAGCCCTATGGTGACAAGAGGCGTGTGGAGTTGCGGCAGCATGCATATACCCTCGTAACAAATTATGAGCCGGGCCTACGCCTGTCCGGCGACATGGTCAAGCGCCGTGAGCGACCCGGCTGTCATCCGCCTCAAGCCACTTCCCCTTGTGTTACGTCCCCGATACCAGTACATGAAGCAGGTCATGACAACACAATCGAGCACCCGCGCATTTTTCGCATCTTCCGGGGACGAAGCACTCTGGGAACAAGCCCGCGCCCTGCGCGAGCAATACTGGGGACGCAGCGTCTTTTTCCGGGGAATCGTCGAATTTTCCAGCTATTGTGAGCGAAACTGTCTGTACTGCGGGCTGCGCCGGGAAAACATGGCCCTTGCCCGCTACCGCCTCAGTCCGGAAGAAATTTTCCGGGCCGCGTCCGACGTGCATGATCTTGGTATCGGCACTGTGGTTCTCCAGTCCGGGGAAGACAGTTTTTACGATGCCCGGACAGTTGCCGCCCTTGCCCGCCGTATCAAAACGGAACTTGGCCTCGCGGTAACGCTCTCTCTCGGCGAACGGAGCACGGAAGAATACGCCCTCTGGCGCGCAGCCGGTGCGGACAGGTATCTGCTGAAAATGGAAACGTTTCTGGAAGCAAATTTCCGGTTTCTGCGTCCGGACAGCTCCCCCGCAGCCCGCGCCGCTGCTTACGCCGATCTGCAAAAGCTCGGGTTCGAATGCGGCAACGGGATCATTCTGGGCCTTCCTGGGGAAACGGGCGAAACGGACGAAGCGGACGAAGCGGACGAAACAGGCGGGGCGCTTGCCATTCATCTTGCCGCACTGCAAAAACTCGCGCCTTCCATGCTGGCGATAAGCCCCTTTATTCCTCACCCGGATACGCCGCTGGCGGACCATCCTTCCCCGGAGCTTCCCGTCATACTGCGGGCCATGGCCCGTGCCCGCATCGCGCTACCTTCCGCCCACATTCCCGTCACCAGCGCCCTTGGACTTCTGGGAGACGACATCCGCATCAAGGCTCTGGAAGTAGGGGATGTGCTTATGCCCTCCCTCACGCCCGAACAGGTGCGGGCGGGCTATTCCATTTACCCCGGTAAAAACGATAGCGCGGAAACCCCGGTTTCACGGGCGAAACGCTTGATGGATGCCGTGGCCCGGGCCGGATTTGCCGTTCCTTCCGGTCCGGCAGGGCGGGGAGACGCTTGGAAAGCGCAATAAAACGCGGTATGTAAAACCGGGAGGCCCGGCATGAACAATACAGCCCGCATCCGTTTTGCCACCCCGGCCGACGCGCCGGCGCTTGCCGCTATTTACGCGCCGTATGTGCTGGAAACGGTCATATCATTCGAGTACGAGCCTCCGTCCCCGGAAGAGTTCGCACGCCGCATCATCGCCATCAGCGCAACCCACCCCTACCTTGTCTGTGATATGGGCGGCATCCCCGTCGGGTACGCCTACGCATGCCCCCATCAGGATCGCGCCGCATACCGCTTTGACGTGGAAGTTTCCACCTACGTCAGCCGGGACGCCCATTCCCGCAGAATTGGCTCGTCCTTGTACGGCGCGCTTTTTGAACTGCTTGCGTTGCTCGGATATTACAATGCGTTCGCCGGTATCGTGCAGCCCAACAAAAAGAGCATGGCCCTGCACCGTTCCGCCGGGTTCAGTGAAGTCGGCACGTATCATCGCACCGGGTACAAATTCGGCGAATGGCATGATGTGCTGTGGCTGGAAAAACGCCTTCAGCCGCACAGCAAAAACCCGGAACCGCCCCGGAGCGTTCAGGATCTTGCAGCATCCGAAACAGATGCGCTTTTCGCCGCACATGCGGCCCGCATACCGGATCTGTAGCAGCGTCCGCCGGATACTGTGCCGGACAGTTGGTAGCCACGGATAGGGTACGCGGCCGACCAGGCATGTGTTCGTATACATTGTTTACATTTCAAGGAGAGTTCCATGCAGATCGAATTTCAAGGCAAAAATGTTCTGGTTGTCGGTGCTGCCCAGGGTATAGGCAGCGGTATCGCCACGGCCTTTGCGGAAGCCGGAGCCGCCGTGTACGCCTGTGACCTGCTCGCCGACGAAGTGAAAAAGTTGGAAGGGCCTTGCGGCAAAGGGCGCATCAGCACCGGCTTTGTTGATGTGACCAAAGAGGATTCCGTTATTGAAACCGTAGCTGTTGCGGGCAAGGATGGTCTTGACGTTCTTGTGTACGTGGCGGGTGGTGTGGCCGGACAGGTGGATCAGCCGATAGAGGATGTCACGCTGGATCAGTGGCGCATTGTGATGGATATCAACCTGACCGGGTTTTATTTGTTTGTGCGCGAAGCGGTCCGCATCATGAAGAAGGCGAAGAAGGGCCGCATCATCAGTATTTCCAGCCGTGCGGGGCTTGCCACCAGTCTTACCGGCATTCAGTCGTACTGTGCGGCCAAGCATGCGCAGATTGGTCTGGTCAAGCAGTTCGGGCAGGAGCTTGCGCCGTTTAACATCACGGTGAATTCCATTGCGCCGGGTTTTTTGCTGACCAATCCGGCCTCATGTGCGCAGTGGGAGAGTTATACTCCTGAATTTCGCGCCAGTTTTACCTCCCGGCTTGTCGGCGGGCGCACCGGTGTTCCGAGCGATATTTCCAATGCCGCGCTTTTTCTTGCCTCCGAGCAGGCCGAGTGGATCAGCGGGCAAGTGTTGCCTGTAATGGGCGGCCCTGT
>JAJDHY010000071.1 GCA_030266385.1 Desulfovibrio sp. OttesenSCG-928-I05 | reverse complement strand
GCGTGGCTCACTTCGGGAACAATTTCCGCGTACGTGATCACGCCCTTTTTATCGACAACGAGAATGGCGCGGGTCAGCAGGCGCAGTTCCTTGATCACCAGTCCGTACGCCAGGCCGAAGGAAAGGTCGTAGTGGTCGGAAAGCGTTTCCACCTGGGTTACGCCCGCCTGGCCGCACCAGCGCTTCTGGGCGAAGGGCAGATCGCAGGACAGGGTGAGGATGCGTACCGTATCGCCCAGGGCGGAGGCGTCTTCGTTAAAGAACCGGGTTTGCAGGTCGCACACGCCCGTATCCAGAGAGGGCACAACCGACAGGATGAGCGCCTTGCCCTGATAATCCGCGAGGGTTTTTGGGGAAAGATCATTGGCCAGCACGGTGAAATCCGGCGCCGTGCCGCCGACGGTGACGGGATTACCCAGCAAGGTCATGGGCTTGCCGCCGAAAGATATGATACCGGAGCGTTCCATAAGCACCTCTTCTGTATAATGTGAAAAAAGATGTAGCTCTTAATACTATGGACATAAGCTCGTCTTTGCACAAGCTATATTTTCATTATTTACGTTTTCCGCATGATTATTTTTTCTTCTGTCGTTTTCCGTATTTTCCTGTATGCTGGCAGCAAAAGCAAAAATCCGTCCACATTTGTGGCGGGGTACTATAACGGTGCGGCGTGCCCGCACGAGAGAGGTTTGCCATGACATGCACAAAGAACAGTTGCACAGTGGACAACAAGACAGCGGGAAAGAAGGCCGACAGGCCCGATCCCGGCAGCTTCGTCGCCACCCCTGATGCGAACGTCAGCGACGAGGGGCAGTGCGTTATCGCCCCGCATGCGGAATCGGCCCGGCCCGGAACAGGGGAGCCGTGCGAGGACGCGCTGAACGGGCCGGAAATGAAAGCGCGCTCCTGAGTGTGCTGCTGCGTTTCCATGAAAAACGCCCTTCATCCGGTACCGGATGAAGGGCGTTTCGTTCGTGTATTTGAAGGGGAAGGGGATGACCCTTTTCCCGCTGCCGGAGGAGCTTTCTATTTCCCCAGGCGTCTCGCGATTTCTTTGGCCGCGGTACGTCCCGCGCCCATGGCGAGAATGACGGTGGCCGCGCCGGTGACGATATCACCGCCCGCGAACACGTTGGGGATGGAGGTTTCTCCGTTTTCGTCCACTTCAATGTAGCCCCATTTGTTCAGATTGAGGCCGGGGGTGGCTTCAAGCAGAATGGGGTTGGCGCGGGTTCCCACGGCCACGATGGCGAGGTCGGTGGCCATCTCGTACGTATCGCCGGGGATGGGACGCGGGCTGCGGCGGCCGGAGGCATCGGGTTCACCGAGTTCCATGCGTTGCAGCGTCACCGAATGCAGGGTGCCCTTGTCGTCACCGTGGAAGGCGACGGGGGCGGAGAGCATGAGGAGCTTCACGCCTTCTTCCTCGGCGTGTTCCAGTTCTTCATGCCGGCAGGGCATTTCATCGCGGGTACGGCGGTAGACGATGCTCACGGATTCCGCGCCAAGGCGCAGGGCGGTACGGGCCGCATCCATGGCCACGTTCCCCGCGCCGTACACGGTGACGTTCTTGCCGATGTAGGTGGGGGTATCGTAGTTGGGGAAGTCGTACGCCCGGCCGAGGTTGGCGCGGGTGAGGTATTCGTTGGCGGAAAACACGCCGATGAGGTTTTCGCCGGGCACGTTCAGGAAGCGGGGAAGGCCCGCGCCCACGCCGATGAACACGGCGTCGTAGCCCTGATCGAGCAGTTCCTGCACCTCAATGGTTTTGCCGCCCACCCAGTTGGTTTTGAACTCGACGCCGAGCTGGCGCAGGGCGTTCAGTTCTTTTTCCACCACCAGGGTCTTGGGCAGACGGAATTCGGGAATACCGTAAACCAGAACGCCGCCGGGCACGTGCAGTCCTTCAAACATGGTCACGGCCACGCCTTTGGCGGCGAGGTCTCCGGCCACGGTGAGGGAGGCCGGACCGGAACCGATGCAGGCGACCTTTTTGGCCCCGTCGGGAAGCGCGCAGGCTTCCTGCCCGGTAAGCTGCGCACAGGCGTCGGACGCGAGGTAGGCGTCGGCCACGTAGCGTTCCAGACGGCCGATGGCGACGGCCTGGCCCTTGGCGTTCAGGATGCACTTGCCTTCACACTGGTCTTCCTGGGGGCAGACCCGGCCGCAGATGGCGGGCAGCGCGTTGGTGCGCTTGATGATGGCGTAGGCTTCCTCGATTTTTTCTTCGGCCACGGCGTGGATGAAGTCTTTTATCTCGACTTCCACCGGGCAGCCCTGCACGCAACGGGGGTTCTTGCACTGGATGCAGCGGCGGGCTTCTTCGAGCGCCTGTTCCCGGGTATAGCCGAGCGCCACTTCGGAGAAGTTGCGGACGCGTTCCTCAGCCGGCTGGCAGGGCATCTCCACGCGGGTGCCTATGCCTTTCTTTTTGGGGGATGCTGTCTCAGCCATTATTTTTACACCTGCAATGTTCGTTATAGCATTCGGTTTCCTGCCCCTTGAAGGCGGAAAGCCTTTGGCGCAGTTCCTTGAAATCCACCAGTTGGCCGTCGAATTCGGGGCCGTCCACGCACGTGAACTTTGTTTCGCCGCCTACGGTGACGCGGCAGGCGCCGCACATGCCGATACCGTCAACCATGATGGAGTTCAGGCTGACCACGGTGGGCACGCCGAACGGCTTGGTGGTTTTTGCCACGGCTTCCATCATGGGCACCGGGCCGATGGCCACGACTTCCGTAACGGATTTGTCGTTTTCCAGACGTTCCTTGAGGATGTCGGTCACAAAGCCTTTCACGCCCTTGCTGCCGTCGTCGGTGGAAACGAGCACTTCCGGGCAGAAGGAAGACAGTTCCTTTTCAAAAAGGAGCAGATCTTTATTGCGCGCGCCGATAATGGCGACCACATGGTTTCCGGCCTTGTGGTGGCCCTTGGCGATATGGTGCATGGCGGCGATGCCGGTGCCGCCGCCCACGCAGACAACCGTACCTTTCTTTTCGATGTGGGTGTCACGGCCCAGCGGACCCGCTACATCCAGAATATAATCCCCGGTCTTGAGTTCCTCGAGAATCGCGGTGGATTTGCCGAGGACAAGATACACAATGGTGATGGTACCCTTTTCCGGATCGGCGTCCGCGATGGTCAGGGGCACGCGTTCACCTTTTTCGGTAATACGCAGGATGATAAAGTTGCCGGGCTTGGCCTTGGCGGCGATATGCGGCGCATCCAGGACCAGCTTGCTTGTCTGCCCCGGGATGAGGGATTCCTTGCTGACAATGAGCGTTGGCATGGCGGGTACGTTCTCCTTGCTAGTATGTACGCGGAAAAAAAACGCGCGGCATCAGTGATCGCCGCTCGGGGGCGCGGTGACGTGTCACCCGTTTATTCGCGCCTTGTACGCTTGTATCGCCCGCTCCGGCGCTTAGCAAGCGAAAAAATCCGGACAGGCCTTGTTCCGGTTGAGTTTTATGACAATACTGGATGGTATTTTTGCTGTTTTTTAAAAAATAGTTTTTTTTCATACAGATTCATCTCAGGTGTCTTGTCAGAATTGTGGCTACGCGCTATGTATTATTTCCTGACTTTTTTCGGGGTATCGACCCCCTTGGTTGTGTCCGGCGGACATGGCTTGCGCGCGGTCTGATCCCGTTGTAAGCTGGGTGAAACGTATCTTTATGTAAGGTGGGAGTATGCGACTCGTAACGCGTTCGGATTTTGACGGCCTTGTGTGCGGCGCCCTTTTGAAGATCATCGGTGTGGTCGACGATTTCAAATTTGTTCACCCCAAGGATCTTCAGGACGGCATTGTCGAAGTTTCGTCCAATGACATCCTGGCCAACGTGCCCTACGTCGACGGCTGCGGGATGTGGTTCGACCACCACACCAGCGAAAACGAGCGGCTCGGCGAAATGCGCTTTGAAGGCCTGCACCGGGAACTGCCCAGCTGCGCCCGGGTTATCTGGGAATATTACGGCGGGCACGCCCGTTTTTCCAGCGATCTTGATACTCTGCTTGAGGCGGTGGACAAAGTCGATTCCGGCATGCTTTCCATCGACGACATCAAGAACCCTTCCGGCTGGGTGCTGCTCGGTTTCATTATGGATCCGCGCACGGGCCTCGGCCGCTACCGCGATTACCGCATCAGCAACTATCAGCTGATGATGGATCTTATCGATCATTGCGCCACCAAGAGTGTGGATGAAATTCTCGCCCTGCCTGACGTGAAGCAGCGCACGGATCGGTACTTCGCCCAGGAAGAACTGTTCAGGGGCATGCTTGAAAAGCGGGCCACCCAGCACAGGAACGTGCTGGTCATCGATCTGCGCGAGCAGGAAGAAATCTATTCCGGCAACCGCTTCACTGCCTATGCCCTGTATCCCGACTGCAATATCAGCATTCAGGTCATGTGGGGTTTCCGCAAACAGAACATTGTGTTCACTGTGGGTTATTCCATCCTGAACCGCAGCAGCAAGGTCGACGTGGGCAGTCTGATGCTCAAGTACGGCGGCGGCGGGCATACCAGGGTCGGCACCTGTCAGATCCCCGTGGAAAAGGCTGATCAGGTTCTGGGTGAACTGATCGCGGCCCTCGGCGACGATACGGTGAAATAGCGACGTTTTTGGAACGTGAAAACCCCGGCAGCCCGCCGGTATCCCCCGGGATATCGAAAGACTGCCGGGGTTTTTTACTCCGGGGGCCGTGCTGCGCAGCTGCGCTGTATGCCGTTTATCCTTTCCCGTCGGGCCGCTGTCGTGGCGTTGCCGTACTTGCCTCTGGCACATGCCTGCGTTACTGTAAAAAATCCAGCTGTTGCAGTCGGGTATGTCTACGCGTTAGAACATTGCACCTTTGAAAAAATTTACATGCTCAGGCGGCGAGCATCGTCACCCGCGCGAGCCGTCAAAACCATAGTTGTATCCATCAGGAGGAAATATGAGCGACGCAGTCAGTCAGAAAGTGAAAGAGCTGTTTCCGAATATGGTGGCGTGCCGCCGGGATCTGCATAAACACGCGGAATCCGGCTGGACCGAGTTCCGCACCGCGTCCATCGTGGCCAAACGCCTGAAAGAGCTGGGCTACAAACTGACCATGGGCAAGGACGCCTTTGACACGAACTTCATGCAGGGGCAGCCTTCCGCCGCCGTGCTGAAAGAGTGTCAGGAACGGGCTGTTTCCCAGGGAGCCGACCCGGAACTGGTCAAGCTCATGGATGGCGGGCTCACCGGCATGTGGGCGGATATGGAATGCGGCGGCGGCCCCGGCCCCAAGCTGGCCCTGCGTTTTGATATGGATTCCAACGACGCCACCGAGACGGATGATCCGAACCACCGCCCGACCAAAGAAGGCTTTGCCTCCATCAACAAGGGCGCAATGCACGCCTGCGGCCATGACGGTCACGTGGCCATCGGTCTTGCCGTGGCCGAGATTCTGGCGGGCATGAAAGATACGCTGAAAGGCTCCATCCGTCTGATTTTCCAGTCGGCGGAAGAGGGCGTGCGCGGTGCCGGTCCCATGGTGGAAGCGGGCGCGGTGAACGGCGTGGATATTATTGTGGGCATGCATATCGGGTTCCAGGCCAACAAGAAGGGCGATATCGTCTGCGGGGCCAAGGGATTTCTCGCCACCACGAAGTGGGACGTGTGTTTTTCCGGCAAGGGCGCGCATGCGGGCGCGTACCCTCAGGACGGGAAAAACGCGCTGCTCGCGGCCTGTGCCGCCACCACGAACCTGCACGCCATTTCCCGCCACTCCGGCGGCGTGACGCGCATTACCGTGGGCAAGCTCGTGGGCGGTCAGGGCCGGAACGTCATTCCGCCCAACGCCAAAATGGATATTGAAACCCGCGGCGAAACCAGCGCGCTGGATGAATACATGACCAGTGAAGCGCGCCGTATCATCGAATCGGCAGCCCATATGTGGGATTGCGGCTATGACATCAAGGTTATGGGCGGCACCAAGAGCGGGGAAAGCTCCGAGAGCATGGTGGCCGATGTGGAAGCCATCGCCAGAACCATGCCGCAGTTCACCAATGTCATGGGCGTCATTGATTTCGGCGCGAGCGAAGACTATTCGCATATGATGACGGTGGTGCAGCAGAACGGCGGCATCGGCACCTATATTCAGGTGGGCACAGACCGTGCGGCCGGACACCATAACGATCACTTCGACTTTGACGAAGAAGTGCTTGAGTCTTCCACCGAACTGGCAATCAGGATGGCGCTGAAGTACCTCGGAAAGTAATGCCGCAGGCGCGGCGGAGAGTGTGTGCTCCGCCGCGCCAGGATTATTTTCGGATTATTTTCGGACGGTTGCGGACGATTGCCGGCCGGGCAGCCGGGGCGAATCGTCAGGATGTGTTTTTTTCTGCCATAGATTTTTTCTGGCTACCCTGTTTCCTTTTTGCGCAAAATAGGGCAAGTGAGAAAAATAACTTGAAAAAGCGCCGGGTTTGGCGCTAAGTAAAGGCACTCAGAGTATAGGCGGAGTATTGTGCTGGCGTTCTTTTTTGCGTCCGGCGTGAGTGCCGCTGAGTAATGACAATAGGTTATGGGCGAACTTGGCCCTTAAGGGGCACACGGACCTAAAAAGCACAGGAGGCTCTGAATGGAAACAATGTTGTTGTGGGCGGGTATTGCTATTGTTGGCGTTGCCGTCTACTTCCTCGTCAAAGGGGCGGAAACCAGACTCGTTCTTCTTACGGCCGGCTTTGCCATGGCCATCATCTCCATGAAACCGATGCTGGCGTTCAAGGCCTTTTCGGACCGCATGGTGTACGGTGGTCTGATTGAGCCGATTCTTTCGGTCATGGGTTTCGCGTACGTCATGAAACTGACCAAATGTGACGCGCACCTCATCCACCTGCTCGCCGGCGGGCTGTCCAAAGCCAAATGGCTTCTGGTTCCCGGCGCGGGCATCGTGACCGCCATCATCAACGTTCCGCTGACTTCCGCAGCCGGCGTCTCCGCCGCCGTGGGTGCGATTCTCATCCCGCTGCTCATCTCCGCTGGCGTGCGCCCGGCTCTTGCCGCCGCCGCCGTGTTCACCGGTACCTTCGGTTCCATGCTTTCTCCGGGTAACACCCACAACGTGTTCATCGCCGAAAAGCTGCTCGGCGGCGTGCCCGTGATGGACGTTATCGCCGTGGAGTTCTGGCCCACCGTTATCGCCGTGCTGATCGGTGCGTTCACCGTGACCGCTATCGGTATCATCTTCAAGGAAAACAAGGGCTTTGTGTCCGACGAATACGGCGTTGCGAAGATTGAGAAGTCCAACCTTCTCTTCGCTATCATTCCGCTGCTGCCCATCGTTATTCTGGTCGTCGTGGCCATGATGAACCAGTCCTACCCCGGCAAGGCGTACCCCGACGGTACCGCTTATGAAGGCTGGCTGGTAGGGGTGAAGTCCATCCGTATTTCCCACTCCATGCTCATCGGTGCCTTCCTGGGCATGCTCGTGACCCGCACCAGCCCCACCAAGACGGTTGACCAGTTCTTCCGCGGTACGGGCGACGTGTACGCGTCCGTTATGGGCATCATCATCGCCGCCGCCGTGTTCGTCGGTGGCCTCAACGCCTGCGGCGTGGTCGCGGCGTTCAACGACATGCTGCGTAACGCCGGCGATCTCGCCAAGTACGCCGCTACCTGGGGACCGATGATTCTGGCTATCGTTGTGGGTTCCGGCGACGCCGCCACCCTGGCCTTTAACGAAGCCGTTTCCCCGCATGCCGCCGACTTCGGCATGAGCGTCATGAACATGGGCTCTCTCGCCAACCTGGCCGGCGCGCTCGGCCGTACGGCGTCTCCTCTGGCTGGCGGCATCATCGTGTGTGCCGGTATCGCCAAGGTGAGCACCATGGAAATCGCCAAGCGTACGGCTCCGGGTATGTTTATCGCATCCGTTGTGGCATTGATCTGGTTTGCGTATATCGCGTAACGGATCACGTGCTTTGTTTTCTTCGATCGAGGGCCGGCTTTGCCGGCCCTCGGCGTTTGTTGGCAAAGTCCTCTTTGTCAACAAACCGCCGCGTAGGCGCAGGCGGGATTCACTCCCGCCGTCAAGCGCCGGAGC
>JAJDHY010000072.1 GCA_030266385.1 Desulfovibrio sp. OttesenSCG-928-I05 | reverse complement strand
TGTTAAAACCCATTGACGACGCGGAACTGGAGCAGACCGTCCACCGCGCCACCCGGGCCGTGGCGACAAAACACCGCATTCAGGGTTTGAGCCGCAAAGCCCAGGCTGTCGAAGGCGTCATCAGAGCTTCCGCACCCTACTTCGCCTTTGAACGCACCGCCGGAAAGCTCTCCGACCGCCAGGTGCAAAAAGCCGTGGATTACATCAGCAGCCATTTTGCCGAAGATCTCAGTGCCAAAGCGCTGGCCGCCATACTGCATTGCAGCGAAAGCCACCTCTTCAAGCTCTTCAAGAACAAAACCGGCTATACCGTTCTGGAATGGATCACCCACTACCGCATGAAAGCCGCCATAACCCTGATGAAAGAGCCGTCCGCCCGCATTTACGAAATCGCCGGGAAGGCGGGGTACAAGGACGTGCGCTACTTCAGCGGCGTATTCAAAAAGCACTTCGGCGTCACCCCCACGGAATACAGGAACGCGGAATAGGCACGAATGTGACGGCGCGTGTCCGCCCGGCATTCTTCACTCCCCTCTTCGCTCTCCCGCGCAACTCACCAAAATATCATATCTTTTATCAAAAACTTGATAGTTTTGCCCCCCTTTTTTACAGATTTGTCGCGTTGTGGCGCTGGAGGCGGCTTGGTATTGAGTCCATACTGCTTCCTGGATTAGCTCCGGCACGCATGCTGTCAGCATGTCGCCGGTCAGGCGGTCACACAGCCGCCGCCGGACCCCGTCCGGTCATATGCGCCTTATGTACCTTGTGGTTTCCGGACCGACCGGCATGCGCCGGATTGGACCTCTTCCTCAATGGCAGTAACCGCTGCATACCTTCAAGGAGTCAGTATGTCCCTGAAAAAGATTACCGCACTCGCCTCGGCCGCAGTTCTGGCGGCCACCCTCTTCGCCTCCGCCGGCATTGCCGCGCCCCAGACAGCCCCGGCTCCCGGCAGCGCGGGCACCATGACGCTGTACTACGCCCCCACGACCGACTGGGCCGATCCCATCATTCAGGAATTCCAGGAACTGACCGGCGTGAAAGTTGAAATGATCAACGCCGGGGCATCCGAACTGTTCAGCCGCGTCATCGCGGAAAAAGACAACCCCCTGGCCGACGTGGTCTGGGGCGGTTCCGCCGATACCTATGCGACGTACAAGCAGTATCTGCAATCGTACCAGTCCACCGAACATGCCGCCATCAACTCCAGCTGCACCTTCCCCGGCAACTACGCGTACGGCTGGTGCATGGAGCCGAGCCTGTTTGTGTACAACAACAAGCTGCTGGCCGCTTCCGAAGCGCCCAAAAGCTGGGCGGATCTGACCGACCCCAAATGGAAGGGTAAAATCGCCCTGGCCGACCCGATGAAATCCTCTTCCGCCTTTGGCGCGCTGGTCACCTTTTATCAGGCCTGCGGCGAAGAAATGTTCAAGAAGTTCGTGCAGAACCTTGACGGCAAGGTCGTGAACGGCACCTCCAACGTGTACAAGTACGTGTCCGACGGCGAATACCTGATCGGCATCGCCTTTGAAGAACTCGGCATGAAGTACAAGACCGCCGGGGCCAACATCGAACTAGTTTACCCCGAAGAAGGCATCCCCATGGCCCCCAGCGCCCTGGGCATCGTGGCCAACTGCAAGAACCCCGAAAACGCGCAGAAGTTCGTGGACTTCATGATCGGCAAGACCGTGCAGGCCAAGATGGCCGGCCTTTTCCGCCGCTCCGCGCGTACGGATATGCCCGCTCCCGACACCCTGCCCGACCTGAGCACCCTCAAGATCATGGAAAACTATGATCCGGCCTGGGCCGCTTCCAACGGTTCCAAGCTCTCCGCTCTGTTCCGGGATCTCATCACCCAGTAAAGCGACTGTCCCGGAATCCGGCAAGGCCCGCTCCTTGCCGGGTTCCGGCTTGCCGCCGCGTTTGTCCGAACGCGGAACGGCCGGTCCTTCACCATGCCGTCACCGTACCGGGCACCCACCCCCATATATGCCCGGTATATGCCGGGTACATGCCGGGTATAGCCGGGCACCATCTGTTCATCCGTTCATAGCCGGAAAACGCGGCGCGGGCCGTGTCTCCGGCGGCAAAGGGAGACGAAAATGCCGCACAGCGTCCATATCAGAAGCGTCATGAAACGGTACGGGGATTTTATTGCCATCCCCGAACTTTCACTGGAAATCAAGGAAGGCGAATTTTTCACGCTCCTGGGGCCGTCGGGCTGCGGCAAGACTACCCTGCTTCGCATGATCGCCGGGTTCAACGAGATTGACGGCGGCGAAATCAGCTTTGACGACCGGGTCATCAACGACCTGCCCGCGCATAAACGCGATATCGGCATGGTGTTCCAGAACTACGCGATTTTCCCTCATCTTACGGTCAAGGAAAATGTGGCCTATGGCCTGATCGCCAGAAAAGTTCCGGCAGCGGAAAAAGAAGAGCGCACGCAAAAGGCCATGGAGCTGATGCACATAGCCGAGCACAGCGCCAAATATCCCCAGCAACTCAGCGGAGGCCAGCAACAGCGCGTCGCCCTGGCCCGCGCTGTAGTCATTGAACCGAGCGTGCTGCTGATGGATGAACCGCTTTCGAACCTCGATGCGAAACTCCGGGTGGAAATGCGTCTGGTCATACGGGAAGTACAGCAGAAACTGGGCATTACAACCGTCTACGTCACCCACGATCAGGAAGAAGCCCTTTCGGTTTCCGACCGCATCGCCGTCATGAACAAAGGGCACGTAGCCCAGCTCGGCACACCGCTGGATATTTACCTGCGCCCGGCCAATACCTTTGTGGCCGACTTTATCGGCATCACCAGTTTTATTCCGGTTCAGGTCGACGCGGAAGGGAAAGTGGCCATTCTCGGCAAGGCCCCCCTCGGTATCCGGGCGGCCAAATCCTATACGGGCATGGCGATTCTTGCCGTGCGCCCGGAAAACGTCGTGCTCAAAGATGCCGAAGGCAGCGACTTCACGGGCCGTATCAGCACGGCGACCTTCCTTGGCGATTCCGTCTGTTATGAAATTGATGTTGAAGGCGGCAGGCGCATAACGGCCAACCAGTACATGATCAACACGGACAGCCCCAGAGAGGTGGGGCAGACCGTGGGCATCGGCTTTCTGGAAAAGCGTCTGAATCTCTTTGATCCGAGCGGAGAGGAGTCGTTGCTGTGAACGCCGCGTTACGAGTCCCCTCATTTCAGGAGCGGCTGGCAAAACGGCTGAACTTCTGGAACGTCGTGCTGGTGCTTCTGCTCCTCCTGACGCTTGTGTTCATCGTCTACCCGTTCGGGCAGATGTTTTACAACAGTCTGTTCAACGCGGACGGGGAATTCAGTTTCGCCAACTACCAGAAATTTTTCGGACGCCGCTATTATTACAACGCGCTGTTCAACAGCCTGAAAATCTGCGTTACCGTTACTATTACGTCACTGCTGATCGGCCTGCCCATGGCCTACCTCACCAGCCGTTTTCACATTCTGGGCAAGCGCTTCGTGGATATCGCCGTGGTGCTTTCGCTCCTCTCCCCGCCCTTTATCGGCGCGTATTCATGGATTCTGCTGTTCGGACGCAGCGGCGTGGTCACCACGTTTCTGGCCGACTGGGGTATTGATATCGGCAGCATTTACGGGTTCAAGGGTATTGTCATGGTCTTCACCCTGAAACTGTACCCCTTTGTGTACCTGTATGTTTCCGGCGCGCTCAGTTCCATGGACGCGTCACTGGAAGAAGCCAGCGCCAACCTGGGCATAACCGGACTGGAACGCATCATGCGCGTCACCTTTCCGCTCATTATCCCCACCATTCTTTCCAGCGGACTTATCGTCTTCATGACGGCTCTGGCGGATTTCGGAACCCCCATGCTGCTCGGGGAAGGCTATAAGGTGCTGCCGGTGCTCATCTATGATGAATACCTGAGCGAAGTGGGCAGCGATACGTACCTCGCCAACGCCATGAGCGTCATCATTGTCTGTATTTCCGCCACCGTGCTCTTCATCCAGAAGAAGATCATCAACCGGAAAAGCTACAACATGAGCGCGCTCAACCCGCCCGCCATCACCCATCTCCCCACGGGCAAGTATCTGCTGGCTTCGGGCTTTGTGCTGCTGGTCGCGGTGGTATCGCTCTTCCCGCAGATTACTGTTGCGTACACATCGTTCCTCAAGATGAACGGCCCGCTGTTCGTGGATGGCTTCTCTCTGGACAGCTACCGCTACATCATGTTCAAGCTTTCCAGAAACATCAGCAACACCTTCATGTTCGCGCTGGCCGCGCTGGCCGTCATGATCATGCTGGGGCTGCTTATTTCCTACATTGTGGTGCGCAGGCGTTCACGGGCGTCCGGGCTGCTGGATTTTCTGGTCATGTTCCCTTACGTGCTGCCCGGTTCCGTGCTCGGCATCTGTCTGGTCATGGCCTTTAACAAGGGCCCCATCATGATCGCGGGCACCATGTGGATCATGATCCTTTCCTACACCATCAGGAAACTCCCCTTTACCCTGCGTTCCAGCGTCGGGATACTGTATCAGATAGACCCCAGCATCGAAGAAGCATCCATTAGTCTGGGGGTTTCCCCCATGAAAACCTTCTTCACCGTCATGGTCAAACTGATGATGCCGGGCCTGCTTTCCGGCGCGGTGCTCAGTTTCATCGCGGTGATCAATGAGGTAAGTTCCACCATCATCCTGTACACGGGACGTACCGTCACCATGTCCGTGACGATCTTTTCGGAAATCAACCGGGCCGGGTACGGTACAGCGGCGGCTCTTGCTACCCTGCTCAGCCTGATCACCATCGTGGCCCTGATCATATTCCGTAAACTCGGCGGCAAGGATGTAGCCTGATGCAAACGGTTCTCGGCATAGACTGCGGCACGTCGAGCCTCAAAGCCCTGCTTCTTGATCTGGAAGGGGGGACGGCAGGCGTTGCCGCGTCTTCCTATGACGTCGATATCCCAGCTCCGGGCCGGGCCGAGCAGGATCCCGAAATATGGTGGTCGGCCCTGAAAAACGTCCTCGCCGCCCTGCGCGGCGCGCACCCGGAAGCCTTCGCGGCAATCCGGGGTATCGGCCTTTCCGGGCAGATGCACGGTCTGGTCTGCGTCGATGCGAACGGCACGGCGCTGCGTCCGGCCATACTCTGGCTGGACGCCCGGACGGGGGAACTGACCCGTACGCTGGAAGAGAAGATCGGCATGGATGCTGTGCGAGAGCGGCTCCACAACCGCCCCGCCGCCGGGTTCGCCTTCCCTTCCCTTGTCTGGCTGCGTGACAACGAGCCGGATGTTTACGCCCGCACCGCCGCCGTGCTGGCTCCGAAAGATTATTTACGGCTGCGCCTGACCGGGGAAACCGGCGCGGAACGCTCCGACGCTTCCGCCACAGGCATTTTCGATGTGGGTGCGGGCGACTGGGCCCGGGAACTCATTGACCGCTGCGGCATCAACCCGGCGCTGTTTCCGGCCTGTGCGGATTCCACGGACCATGCCGGAACCGTTTCCGGCAGCTGCGCGGCGGAAACCGGACTGGCGCGGGGAATTCCCGTGGTGTACGGCGCAGGCGACCAGCCTTGCCAGAGCCTCGGGAACGGCGTGTATGCCGAAGGGCCGGTTATCGCCAACATAGGAACCGGCGGACAAATCGCCTGTTGCAGCGATACTGACCGCTTTGACCCGGAATTGCGCGTCCATACCTTCCGTCACGCGCTCCGTGGCAAATTCACCGTGTTCGGCGCGGCGCTGGCGAGCGGCTTATCCCTGAAATGGCTGGCGGGAATCTGTGGCGGCGCCAATTTTGAAACAATGGGGAAAGAAGCCGCCGCCACGGCTCCCGGCGCGGGCGGGCTGCTTTTTCTGCCCTACCTTTCCGGCGAACGAACGCCGCATATGGACCCTGCCGCGCGCGGCGCATTCATGGGGCTGGATATGGGGCATGGCCGGGGGCACCTGGCCCGGGCCGTCATGGAAGGCGTCACCTTCAGCCTTTTGGATTCCCTGACCATACTGGACGGCATGGGCATCCGGCCGGAACGGGTCATCGCGTCGGGCGGCGGCGCCAAAAGCCCTGTCTGGCTTCAGATACAGGCGGATATTTTCGACAAGCCCGTCACGGTTTGCCGGGAAAAGGAACAGGCGGCACTGGGCGCGGCCATGCTGGCCGCCGAAGGCTGCGCCCTGGCGACAATCCCGGAACTGGCAGGACGCTGCGTCCGCTACGATGCGGATCACTACGCCCCGCGCCGGGAATACAGAGGGGTATACGAAGACCTTTACGGCCTGTACCGGGAACTGTACCCGGCGAACAGGCGCATCATGCACACGCTGAATGCGGTGCGACATAAGGAGTAATCAATGAAATACGGTATTTACGTTGCATACTGGTTGAACGAATGGGGGGCCGCCTACGAACCGTACATCGATAAGGTCGCGGCCATGGGCTATGATATTCTGGAAATTTCCTGCGCGTCCTTCAATAAGGAATACGCGTCCGACGCGCAACTGGATGCGCTGCGGGCCTATGCGGAATCCAGAGGGATAACCCTGACCGCCGGATACGGCCCCACGCCGGACCAGAATATTGCCTCCAAAGATGAAAAGGTCGTGAAAAAGGCCCTGGATTTCTTTGAAAAACTCATGCCGAAACTGCAACGCCTGGGCATCACGGAACTGGGCGGCGGTCTGTATTCCTACTGGCCTGTCGATTACACGCGGCCCGTGGACAAACCCGGCGACTGGAAGCGTTCCGTTGCCAACTCCCGCATTATCGCGGATTTCGCCGCCGCCCACGGGGTGAACCTGAACATGGAAGTGCTCAACCGCTTCGAAGGCTATCTGCTCAATACCTGCGAAGAAGCGCTGCGCTTTGTGGATGAAGTGGGCAAGCCCAACGTGCGGGTCATGCTCGATACCTTCCATATGAACATTGAAGAAGACAACATTGCCGGAGCCATCCGTCAGGCCGGGAAAAAACTCGGCCACCTGCATCTGGGCGAAGCCAACCGCAAAGTGCCGGGCAAGGGGAGCCTGCCCTGGAACGAAATAGGTCGTGCCCTGCGCGATATCGGCTATGACGGCGCGGTGGTCATGGAACCCTTTGTGATGCAGGGCGGGACCATCGGCTCTGAAATCAAGGTGTGGCGCGATCTGCTGCCGGATACGTCCGAAGCGGTGCTGGATCACGACGCCCAATACGCGCTGCACTTCCTCAAACAGGTGTTCGAAGCATGAAGACCGTCCGCTTTTACCTTGTGCGCCATGGACAGACATACTCCAACCTGCGCAAGATGATGATCGGAGGGGGCGGCAGCGCCCCCCTGACTCCCAGGGGACGCCAGGCCGCCAAGCATCTGGGCCTCGAGCTTCTGGATACGCCCTTTGTCGCGGCCTACGCCAGCCCCCTGGCGCGGGCCGTGGAAACCGCCCGTCTTGCGCTGGGCGGACGCGATATGCCGGTCGTCCATGTGGAAGGGCTGCGCGACGTATTCTGGGGCGATATGGAAGGGGGCATCCCCGCCGATATCGTGGCCATGAAAAAAGAGCGCCCGGATGACCCGTATTTCCCGCTGGGCAATCTGGATACGCCGGAATACCGTTCCCCGTTCAACGGTGAAACCATTTGCGCGTTCGTCGAGCGTTTCGAAAAGGCGCTTACCGCCATTGCTAAAGAACATCAGGAAACGGGCGGCGATATCCTCGCGGTCAGCCACGCGGGCCTCGGCAGTTTTCTGGCCGTCAAGGGCGGCCCCCATCTGCACGAAAAAATGGATACCGTGAACATTTCCCGCATGCCGGAAGTGGATAACACCAGCGTTTCCATTGTCGAATGGAACGACGGGGTCTTCACGGTCAAAAGCGTGAACGATCTTTCGCCCATCCGGAAAGGGGAAGCCATCGCGGCGGCAAAAAACCCGCTGGAAATAACGCTTTTTTCGGATGTTGAAACCCTGTTCTCCCGCAAACGCCTGCTCGAAGGCTGCTGCGATTCCATGCTGACCGAAGAAGGAAAAAAGCGGGCGCGAAAACTGCGCGCCCAGTACGCCGCCACCCC
>JAJDHY010000070.1 GCA_030266385.1 Desulfovibrio sp. OttesenSCG-928-I05 | reverse complement strand
CCGCCGGATGCAGCGTACGCATGATTCCTTCCTTCCCCCTTCTGATCAAACCGGTGGGCGCGTGGTGTACCATGCGCTGCGCCTACTGCTTTTACGCGGATAAAGGCTCCCTGCATCCGCGCCCGCAAGGGGTTATGGATGCCGCGCTGCTGGAAGAGCTTGTCCGCAGTTACCTTGCCCTGCCCATGGCCCGGCACACTTTCGTCTGGCAAGGCGGCGAACCGACTCTGGCCGGGTTGCCCTTTTTCCGTTCAGCGCTGGCCTTGCAGAAACGATACGCCAGTCCCGGCGCGGTCATAGAAAACTGTCTGCAAACTAACGGGATTCTGATTACCAGCGAATGGGCCGCCTTTTGCCGCGAAGAAAATATACTGACCGGCATCAGTCTGGATGGCCCCGCCGCCGCCCACGACCGTTTTCGCGTCATGGCAGACGGCTCGGGCAGCCACGCCGCCGTGCTCAGGGGGCTTGATCTGCTGCGGCATGCCGGAGCGGAAGTCAACGTTCTGAGTCTGGTAACCACCGCCACCGTAAAAAACCCGGAAGCGCTGTTCGAATATCTGTGCGGACTGGGCGTTCAGCATCAGCAGTACATTCCCTGCGTGGAACTGGGTGCCGCCGGACGCGCCCTGCCCTGGACGCCCACGGGCAAGCAGTGGGGGCATTTTCTCCGGGGGCTTTATGACGCCTGGGCCCAGCGGCCCGTACTGGACGTTTCCATCCGCTTTTTCGATTCACTCCTGCACCGCCTGCTCTACGATGTGCCCCAGCTCTGTCATATGGGAACGGACTGCCGGGGCTATCTGGTTGTGGAACGTGACGGGAGCCTCTATCCCTGCGACTTTTTTGTGGATCAGCGTTACCGCCTCGGCCGGGTGGGGGAAACGCCCTGGGAAGATGTCCGTGATTCCGCCCCCTATGCGCGCTTCGGTTCCCGCAAGGCGAAGCTCCCCGACGCCTGCCGCCGCTGTGAATTTTCCTCCCTGTGCGCCGGAGACTGCCTGAAACACCGAAGCCCCGGCAACGGAAAAAGCTGGCTCTGCGAAGGGTACAAGGATTTTTTCCGCCATACGCTCCCCGGTTTCAAGCGGATCGCCCGCCATCTCGCCGCCGGGAAAGCCCCGGTTCCCGGCAGCGTGGCCCGTTCTTCCTCCTGATCTCAGACCGCGCCCCTAAAAAAACTGCCTTGCCGGAGGTGTTTCCTTTGGCGAGCGCGGCTGGTATGAAAAAGACACGCGAAACGAGCGTGATGCTCAAATAACAACGTTCCGTCGGGCCAGTCCCGGAGCAGCTTCCCATCTGTCAGGAGTTTCCCATGACCCGTATCAACGCCAACTATCTGAACCTTCCGGGCGGCTATCTTTTTTCCGAAGTGGCCCGCCGGGTCGCCACCTTCAGCGCCGCCAATCCTGAGGCCCGCATTATCCGCCTCGGTATCGGGGATGTGGCCGGGCCGCTCTCTCCCGTGGTAATCCAGGCGCTGCAAAAAGCCGTGGCCGAACAGGGTGAAGCCGCCCATTTCAGAGGATACGGGCCGGAACAGGGCTACGATTTTCTGCGCAACACCATCGCCGCCGCCGAGTATGCCGAACTGCCCGTCAGCCCGGACGAGATATTCATCAGCGACGGGGCCAAATGCGACCTCGGCAATTTTCAGGAACTCTTTGCCGCAGACTGCCGCATCGCCCTCACGGATCCTGTTTACCCCGTTTACGCCGACGCCAACGTCATGGCCGGAAGAGCCGGAAGAGCCGACGAAGACGGGCGCTTCAAAGGGCTCATCTATCTGCCCTGCACGGCGGAAAATAATTTCGTCCCGGAACTGCCCTCCGTCCCGGCGCAGGAACGCCCGGATATCATCTACCTCTGTTTTCCCAACAACCCCACCGGGACGGTCCTTACCCGCTCCCAGTTGCAAGTGTGGGTTGATTACGCCCGTGAAAACGACGCCCTGATCCTTTTTGACGCGGCCTATGAAGCCTTTATCCGCGAACCGGGTATCCCCCGGAGCATTTACGAAATTCCCGGCGCGCGCGACGTGGCGGTGGAGTTCCGCAGTTATTCCAAGACCGCCGGGTTCACGGGGCTGCGCTGCGGCTTCGCCGTGGTGCCCAAAACCGTCACCGGTACAGGCCCCGACGGCAAGCGCGTTCCCCTGCACGCGCTCTGGAACCGCCGCCAGACCACAAAGTTTAACGGCTGTTCCTACATCGTGCAGCGGGCCGCCGAAGCAACCCATTCCCCGGAAGGCAAGGCCGAAACCATGGCCGCCACCGATGCGTACCTCGCCAACGCCCGCGCCATACGCGACGCCTTTGAAAGCATGGGCCTCACGGTGGCCGGCGGGCACAACAGCCCCTATGTCTGGCTGCGCCTGCCCGGCGACATGGATTCCTGGCAGTTTTTCGACCTGCTCCTCGCGCAGGCCCATATCGTGGGTACCCCCGGAGCGGGTTTCGGCCCCGGCGGCAAGCACTATTTCCGCTTCACCGGATTCGGAAACCAGGCCGATACGGCCGAAGCCATCGACCGGCTGCGCGGGCTTTCGCTGTAGGGGGAGGGAAGGAGAGGACACTGCGGGCCGTTTTTCTGACCGGTTCCGGATGGCGTAATAGTTCTGTCAGATAACCGAGGCTTTACGGGATTGTATGCGGATCGCTATTCTTCCCTGCACCGGGCGTTCCCGGTACGGACACACGACGGAAATGATGCCGGAACTCATGGATGCCCTGACAGCTCTGGGGCATACCTGCCTTGTGCTGCACCCTTTCGCCTCGCGCTCCGGAGCGCTGACCGGGCTTCCCCCTTCCGTTTCCTGCCTTGATCTTGGGTATACCCGCAGCCGCGAAGGCGTAGCGCACGCGCGCCGACAGTTGCTGGATGCCTCTCCCGACCTTGTGCTTGCGCTGTATGACGATGCGTCCCCGCTCCCCCTCCCGGCGCTGCTGAACGGCTCCGGCATTCCACTGCTGCTTGCCGAAATGATCAGCCCGGCAGTGCTGGAAGAAGAATGCTGGATGCCCTATGAACGGCGGGCCTGCCTCGCGGCGGCGGACAGTATCGTGTTGCGTCATGCGGCATGTCTGGAGGCCCTGCCCGCGTTCCTGCATGGCCGCGCCCGCATCATTCCGGAATACGCTCCGGCGGTGATTACGGCGGAACCGGACCGCGACGACGCTGAAAAAATCGTTCTGGTCCCCATCACCAGCGAACAGGATATGGCGGGAGGGCTGATGCTGCTCACCGCATTCGCAACGCTTGCCCCGGCAGCCCCCGGATGGACCCTGCATTTTCTGGCCGACGCAGCGGATGCCGCGACGCTGGAAGCTATGGCCGCGCGTGCCGGGCTTGCAGAGCGCGTCTCTTTCTCCCCCATCGGCCCCCTTGGCAATGTGGGGCACGCTGCGGCCCGGCTTCTTTTCCTGCCCGCCCTGCATCTGGAAAATGGCGCTCCGGTACTGGATGCCTGGCGGTCCGGCCTTCCGGTTCTGGCTATGCAAGGCTGCCCCGAGGCCTCTGCCCTGATCAGGGACGGGCATAACGGAATCCTCACCCCGGCGGCTGTTGACGGCGTTTTCCGCACCTTGTCCCTGCTTCTGAAAAGGCCGCAGCTCAGGGCGCGTCTGGCGGCAGAAGGACGGCACAGCCTGAGCGGGCATCTTTCCGAATCCGTGTTTCCTCTCTGGGACGCCGCAATACAGGATGTTTCCCGATTCGCGGGGCGCACGGCCCTTTCCATCCCCCAACCCGATTCCCGAGAAGCGCAGGAAGAAGCGCGGGCGGAAATAGCCCTGCGGGAAATACTCGCGCGGCGCAACCCGGCCATACGCCCGGCCTGCGCTCTGCACTACAGGCGCGAAGACCAGCTGGCCCGCGACGCGGACCGGGCCGCGACGGAGAGTTCCGGAGGTGCGTCATGCGATTAGGTTTTCTGCTCAAGGGGGAATTCGTAAAAGACATGGGCGGGCTGGATGCGTTCCAGATTGAGATGGTGAACGAAATGGGTAAACGGGGGCATGAATCCGTCCTCTTCTCTCCCGCCCTGCAGGATCGGTCCAGAGCCGCGTCCGTCCGGCTGCATCCCGCCGCACAGCATGTTACCTTTGCCGCCGCGACGCCTGAGACATTTCATGACGAGGCCAGAGCATGTATTGTGCAGCACGGCGTTGACCTTCTCTGTGTCATGTATGCCGCCCCCTTCCCGCTCCATGTGCCCCGGCTGATGAATGCTACCGGCATTCCCGTCATCCTTTCGGAACACATCGCCCCCGGCGCCATGAACGAACGGTACTGGATGCCCTACGAACGCCACGCCTGTCTGGCTGCGGCGGATGCCATCCATATGATTTTCGACGAGTTCTCGGCGGAACTCCCGGCTTTCCTGCGCGAACGGACCACGGTCATCCCGCTTCCGGCGGAACAGGGCGTTGCCATAGACTGGACCCGCCGCGAGACTGCGCCGCGCAAAACGCTGATAACCGCGGGAAGGCTGGTAGAAGGGCAGAAAAACCATTCCCTGCTGATCAAGGCCTTTCTGCTCCTTGCGGACACATTCCCGGACTGGGATCTCTGTCTGTATGGCGACGGCCCGGACAAGGCGCGCTATGAAGCCATGGCCGCAAACAGTCCTCATGCCGCCAGAATCAGCTTTCCCGGCTGGATAGCAGATCTCGCGCCCATGTACGAAGCGGCCAGCCTTTTCTGTATCCCGTCACTGTCCGAAGCCTTCGGGCTGGCTACCGTGGAAGCGCAGCGTTTCGCGCTGCCCGCCGTCGGATTTGCCGCCAGTCCGGGCACGAACAGCATCATCCGGGACGGCGTGAACGGTCGTCTTGCACCGGAAACAACGCCGGAAAGCCTCGCCGAAACACTGGCTCCGCTCATGGCGTCTCCCGAACAGCGCCGGGCCATGGGCATTCGGGGGCAGGAACTGCTCTCCCGCTTCGAGCCGAAGGCTGTTTTCGATGCCTGGGAAGCGCTCTTCACCAGAACAGCAGCCGTGAAAGGCCAGACACGCCTTCTCTATCCCCCCTTCAGTGAAGAAGACATGGTAATGAACGCCCTGCACGAAATACTGGCGCGGGATGTGCCGGAAATCCGCCCGGCATGCGTCAGGCAGGAGCGGCGGATCGCGCTTATTGAAGCAGGAGCGATCCGGCCGAAGAGGATGTCGGAACTGTAGGGAATGCGGGGGGGACGGCGGCTGCGGCCTAGAAACCCGGATCAAGCGGCGGGTTCACCAGACAGCCGTCCGGCAAGGGCATGGACGGCGCGCTATGGGGGGACATCTCGCCATATTCGGCGGGAGGAAGATGCACCACCCTGCCCCGCAGACGCAGCTTGCCGGTGGCCAGCCAGTGCAGGGCCTGCGGATAGATGCGGTGCTCAAGGGCATGAATGCGCGGCATGAGGCTCTCTTTCGTCTCGTTGTCCCGTACCGCCACAGCAGCCTGAATGATCACGGGACCGGCATCAACCGCCTCTTCCACAATGTGCACGGAACAGCCCGCGAACTTTGCGCCGTAGGCCAGCGTATCGCCCGCGCCGTCGGCTCCGGTAAAAGCGGGCAGCAAAGAAGGATGCACGTTGAGCACCCGGCCCGGATACGCGTTCAGAAAAGCGGGGGAAAGCAGCCGCATGTACCCGGCAAGCGCCACCGCATCCACACGGGCGGCTGCCATGGCTTCAAGCATGCCCGCATCAAAACGCGCCCGGCTGGAAAATTTCCTGTGATCTTTCGCCCAGACGGGCACGCCCGCAGCCTCGGCCAGCCCCAGAGCCGGAGCATCCGGCACGTTGGAAAGCACCAGCGCCACCCGCGCCGCCAGCCGACCGCGCGAAATACTCTGCATAATAGCCTGAAGGTTCGATCCTCTGCCCGAAGCCAGCACGGCAAGCCGCATAGCGCCTCCTTCCGGGCATCAGCCCGGTATTGATCGTGAATGAGCCTCCTGCGCCTCTGTTCACCCTTTGGCGATAGCTGCAACCAGTGCCGGAATGGTGTGTTCTTTCGGCATGATATGGCATTCAAGCCCCGCGTCGGTCAACGTTTTGGCCGTGACGGGACCGATACAGGCATAGCGCAAAGCCGGGTAGCGGCACAGGATTTCGGCGGGCACGCGGCGCAGAAAGCCTTTGACCGCCGACGAAGAAGCGAAACTGACCACCTGAATGCGGCCCGCGTCCAGCAGGGCAAAGAGCGCTTCGGGGTTTTCCGTTTCGGGCCGGGTGACATAGGCCGTTACTTCCCGCACCTCGGCCCCGGCGGCCTGCAAGCCTTCGGGCAAGGCCCTGGCCCGCTCCAGGGCGCCGGGCATGAGTATTTTTTGTCCCTTCATTCCCTGCGCCAGAAGGCCTTTCAAAATGTCTTCGGCAGTGAATATGCCGGGTGTGAAATCCGCCGTGATACCCTTGGCCGCAAGAGCCGCCCCGGTGGCAGGCCCTACCGCCGCGACGCGGCACATGCTGAGCGCGCGCGTATCCAGCCCCAGCATGGCCAGCTGCTTCCAGAAAAAGGAGACCGCGTTGACGGAGGTAAAAAGAACCCAGTCAAACTCGCGCAATCGGCACAGGGCTTCACGCAGGGGGGAGTAATCTTCGCAGGGTTCCACGCGGATACTGGGGAACTCAAAGGTTTCGGCTCCAAGTTCGCCGAGCATGGAAACGATGGAACTGGCCTGTTCGCGCGAACGGGTAACAAGCACCCCCTTGCCCAGCAACGGTTTTTTCTCGAACCAGGCCAGCTTCTGCCGCAGCGCCGCCACTTTGCCGATAATGATCAGCGCCGGGGCGCTGAACCCGTGTTCCCTGGCCTTGGCGGGCAGTTCCGCCAGTGTGGCGGCAAGGCTTTTCTGCTGCGGCGTGCTGCCCCAGCGCACAATGGCGGCGGGGGTTGCGCCGTCGAGCCCCGCCTTCATGAGATTTTCCGTAATGAGCGGCAGGTTTTTCATGCCCATGAAAAATACCAGGGTGCTGCCGCCACGGGCAAGGGCGTTCCAGTCGTGGGCCGATTCGGGTTTTGTGGGGTCTTCGTGCCCCGTGGCAAGGCAGACGGAGGAAGCGTACGCCCTGTGGGTCAGCGGAATACCCGCGTAGGCCGTGGCCGCCAGAGCGCTGGAAACGCCGGGCACGACTTCGAAATCCAGCCCCGCGTCAATAATTTCTTCCGCTTCTTCCGCACCGCGTCCGAAAAGGTACGGATCTCCCCCTTTGAGCCGGGCGACGGATTTCCCTTCTCCGGCAAGGCGGATGAGCAGCCGGGTGATTTCTGGCTGCGGCAGGGTGTGATCCCCGCCTTTTTTCCCCACATAGATGAGCTCCGCATCAGGGCGCGCATGGGCCAGCAGGGCCGAATTGGCCAGATAATCGTACACCACGGCATCGCAGGAAGCGAGCAACTCCCGCCCGCGCAGGGTCAGCAGTCCGGGATCACCCGGTCCGGCTCCGATAAGATACACGGTTCCCGGCTTCATATTACTTGCCTCCCTGCGTGACGTTGGGCGTGGTGTTGGGTGCGGGGGTCTGCGCGGATGCGGGCGTCTGGGCGGCATTCGCATCCGTCCCTGTCCCGGCGCGGTGCATGACCACCCCGGACCCCATATACAGCGTGCCGTCCGGGCGGATGGTGCAGGAATAGCGGCGGCGGTCGCCGAGAATCCTGATGGTGTCGCCATCTTCCTCAATGGTTTCGATGGTAAAACTCGCCTCGCTGCCGTTGGGGCCGTTTTCCGTAAAGCGCATGCCGGGAATATCAATTGTCATCCGCAGAGCGGCCAGCATGGCCTTGAGGTCATCCATCTCGTAATCCCGCATGGCCTCCTTGCGCGTTTTGGCCAGTTCGACCAGCGTGGCGTCTATATCGGCCACCCAGACGCCGTTCAGCGCGTCAGCCGCCCCGGCATGGGCCAGAGGAGTGGAAAAAAACAAAAAAAGCGCCAGTGCGGCCGCATAACGCGCCGCCGTGCGGACAGGAGAATTCTTCATCACTGCATCCATGGTCAAAGCATTACGTGCCGCCGGGAACTGCCCGCAACGCGCGGCACATGACAGAAAACAAAGCAGGGAGGGCAAACAAACCGCTCCCTGCTTTACATACGTCTGTCAGACGTCCTACTGAACCTTTTTTAACACAATACCGGCATGCACCACCAGCAGCGTCCCGTCAGGACGGAAGCGGTA